>JAIXVG010000413.1 GCA_027483145.1 Planctomyces sp. | reverse complement strand
GGGGGGAAGATATACTCCCGTTTCGGTTTTTCCGCCTAAATCCGAAGGTAAAGCGGCGTACGTTTCGCAACGATTGCAAAACGCAAGCTGCTGAGTCTGGCAGGATGATTGGCCTTGGTGCTGAGAATCTCGCTTCATTGTCCCGGGTTTTTGTGGTCGATTGCAGCGTCCTTTGCAGACACCACGAGCGGCTCTCGCCGATTTGGGGTGTTAGTGGAAACGCTGATTGATCAAGAAGTTAGTAGCACAAGACATTATCTGGATCGGCCAAGCGGTGAGCTTCGCCATTCGTCCGAGGCAACCGGTTCTGGTCGGTTTTTTCAGTTCAGGATTGATGGGTTATGAGTCAACAGTGCGAGATCTGCGAAAAGAAGGCGTCGTTCGGCAACAAGCTGAAGCAGCGCGGTAAGCCCAAGTATCTGGGTGGTAACGGCCGGAAAACAACCGGCATTACACGGCGTGTACGCTATCCAAACCTGCAAAGCATTTATGTTCAATTGGGTGACACTTCGACGAAGGCTCGCGTATGCGTGAAGTGCATTCGGGCTGGGGTCGTCCAAAAGAAAGTGGTCCGCAAGCCATTCACACTACCGACTGAGTAGTGCTGGCTGGTCTTGTTGAAGCTCAAGCGAAAAAAACTCTCGATCTAGCTGCAGCCAAGCAGTTCTGATCGAGAGTTTTTGTGTTTCAAGTAGTTCTCTCAACCATCAGTTGCACGTCCTGCAGAGACAACCAATGATCGTTGCGGGCAAGGCAAAAGCCTTTTGGGTCGCGTACGAGAGCTGTGACCAGTGTCCAGGAAGTACAGAGCTGAAATGCCCGCTGCATCGTCTGATGCAGCAACGACTTAACTTGGAAATGAACCATGTCTCTAAGCGCTAAAGATGTTGAAAAGGTAGCTCGGCTGGCGCGATTGCGGCTCAATGAAACTGATATCGAGCAGTATGCAGCTCAGCTTAGTCAGATCCTCGATTATGCTGCCATTTTGGAAGCGGTCGAGACCGAAGGTGTTGAGCCGATGGTGCATGCCATTGAGTTAGCCAACGTGTGGCGAGAAGACGAGATCCTGACCTCCCTTCCACGGCAGCAAGCCCTTCAAAATAGCCCTGCGCAAGACGGAAAGCACTTTGTGGTGCCGCAGATTCTGGACGCATCGTAAAGAGACTTGTCGGACGAGGGACGTAGCAGAACTGGACCACGATGGCCCAGAGTATCCTCGGCGAAGTTGACGCTGAGGGCTTATGCCGCTTCCCGCAATGCGCTGTGGACCGGGATCGAAAAACTCGCGGCGTCAGGCCGAATTGCAACGAATCAACAACACGAAAAATCAACAACCGAAGGCCGTTCGATGAGTTCGACTGCAGCCACCCCGATCAATCAGCTTTCCATGAGTGAGCAGCTTCAGAGGCTGCAAAATAAAGCCATTTCGAGCGTTGAACTCGTTGACGCAACCCTGGCTGCGATCGAAACGCACGATGGGAGCGTTGGGGCGTTCTTGCAGGTTTACCCCGAACAGGCGCGCGCTCAGGCGGCCTCTTTTGACGAACGTCGTGCTCGTGGCGAAACCGTTCCGAGTCTGGCGGGGCTGCCGATTGCGATAAAGGACAACATGTGCCGGACCGGTGATACCGTCACCTGTGCCAGTCGTATGCTGCATAACTATCGCCCCCCCTACACTGCTGGCGCAATCGAACGGTTAGAACGAGCCGGAGCGATTGTTGTCGGTCGGACCAACCTCGATGAATTTGCGATGGGTTCTTCCGGCGAGAACTCGGCGGTGCAGCTAACTCGCAATCCATGGGACTTAGAGCGAACCCCGGGTGGCTCAAGCAGTGGTTCTGCTGCTTCGGTAGCCGCTCGATACGTATCGGGTTCGCTGGGGAGCGATACGGGTGGCTCGATTCGCCAGCCAGCTGGATTGTGCGGCGTTGTCGGACTGAAGCCGACCTATGGGCGAGTTTCACGGTATGGACTGATTGCGTTTGCCAGTTCGCTGGACCAAATTGGTCCGCTTGCGACAGATGTCACAGGGGCCGCCATCCTGTTGGAAGCCATTTCGGGCCACGACCCGCGCGATTCGACCAGTGTCGATGTGCCGGTTCCCTCCTATTCGCAGCTCGTGCAACAACCGCTGGCAGGATTGCGAGTTGGGTTTTGCCCCGCGCACTTCAGCGAAGGTCTCGACCAGGAGGTGGCCCAGACAATTCGGCAAGCCCTCACGCTGTATCGCCAACTGGGAGCAGAGGTGAAAGAGATCGCTCTGCCGCATGCCGACTATTCTGTTGCGGCCTATTACCTGATTGCTCCGTCCGAAGCATCAAGCAATTTATCCCGTTATGACGGCATTCACTATGGCTATCGCAGCGACAAGTTTGAGAACCTGGCGGACTTGTATGCCGCGAGCAGGGGCGAAGGCTTTGGTCCTGAAGTGAAGCGGCGGATCATGCTGGGGACCTATGCTCTGTCGGCTGGTTATTACGACCAGTACTATGCCCGGGCACTGAAGGTGCGGCGACTAATTCGTCGCGACTACGACGAAGCATTCCAAGAGGTCGACGTGATTGCCGGTCCTGTTGCGCCCACGACAGCATTTCGCCTGGGTGAAAAAAACAACGACCCGCTGGCGATGTACCTGTCGGACATTTACACAATTGGAACGAACCTGGCCGGGATTCCTGCGATTAGTTTGCCAGCCGGCTACAGCAAAAGCGGTTTACCGATTGGGTTACAGTTGCAAGGGCCCGCGTTTGAGGAAATCAAGTTGTTGCAGGCGGCGTACATGTTCGAGCAAGCGGCGGGCGTGCTTGAACGAAAGCCGGGGATGGTTGGTGGTTGATAGTGACATCATGGCGTGCGAGTTACCGCACCGGACGAAATGCGCGGGACGTTGAGAGACTAATTCAGGCAAAAAGGCCGTGGTGATGAGTTACGATGTGATCATTGGGCTGGAAGTTCACGTTCAACTACAGACGCAAACCAAGGTGTTTTGCGGCTGTAGCACGGCTTTCAACCCGCAGGCTCCCAACACCCAGACCTGCCCAACCTGCCTGGGGCTGCCCGGAGCGCTGCCAGTCCTCAACAAGAAAGCGTTTGAACTGGCGGTGCAGACGGCGATGGGACTCAATTGCGAGATTCCGCTCTTCACCAAGTGGGATCGCAAGCAGTACTTCTATCCCGACCTGCCCAAAGGCTATCAGATTAGCCAGTACGATCTTCCCTTCAGTCGAAATGGGCATCTGGATATTCCCCCCGCAACCGATGGGGATACACCCATTCGTGTTCGCATTTTGCGGGCGCACCTTGAAGAAGATGCTGGGAAGAATCTCCATGACGAATCAGGGCGCGGTGCGGGAAGCATGATCGACCTCAATCGGGCTGGGACACCGCTGGTTGAGATTGTGACAGAACCCGACCTGCGCAATGCGATGTCTGCTCGCAGATTCCTCGAAGAGTTACGGCTGCTATTGGTTTACCTGGGAGTTTCTGACTGCAACATGCAGGAAGGAAGCCTGCGGTGTGATGCGAACGTCAACTTGCATGTGCATGGTCCCGATGGAACCAAAATTCCAACGCCGATTGTTGAAGTTAAGAATCTCAATAGCTTCCGCTTTACGGAACAGGCGATTGAGTTTGAAGTTGCTCGGCAATGGGAGCAGTACCAGAAGACGGGGCAGACGATTCATGATGCCCCCAAAGTGACGCGCGGCTTCGACCCTGATCGCGGCATGACGTATGCGCTCCGCGAAAAAGAGGAAGCTGCCGACTATCGTTACTTCCCCGATCCTGATCTGGTCCCGGTGACCGTTACTGAAGAGCAACTATCGCTGTGGCGAAGTCGACTTGTCGAATCTCCTGCCAGCAGGCGCGAGAGGTTTCGCCAAGAGTATGGGCTATCGCTGTATGACGCACAGGTGATTTTGGACCAGGGGGTTCTATTTGCCGACTACTTCGAGCAAGTCGCGTCTCAAACAAAAGATGGGAAACAAGCTGCCAACTGGCTGACGCAGGAAGTGCAGCGAGTCCTGAACGACCGACGCTGGACGCTGACAGAGTTCCCCTTCCCTGCCCCGGCACTGGGCCATTTGTTAAGTCTGGTCAGCACGAAAAAAATCACTGGCAAGTCGGCCAAGGATGTCTTCAACCTGTTGGTTGAAGGGGACGAACCTGAAGTCGTCACGTCGGAAACGATTGATGCGACGATTGCTGAACGAGGACTGGCGCTGGTGGAAGATACCGGTGCGATCGACATGGCCATCGCGGACGTTATCGGCCGTAACCCCAAGGCGGTGCAAGACTTCCGTAGTGGAAAGCAAGCGGCAGCCGGAGCCTTGATTGGCCAGGTGATGAAGGCCGTGAAGGGGGCCGACCCGCAGTCGGTACGCGAACGATTGCTGAAGCAATTGGAAGGCTAAGGCCCAGCGGGCAGGCTGCTTGTCCAAAACACGCGGATGGCGGGGGCGCTGTTTTGGAAGCCCCCGAATTAGAAACCCAAATTCTCGGGGGCTTTCGCTTCGCGGGGCCGCCCCGGCCACCCAAAGTTGATTGCACCGAGCTCGAAAAAAGCGAAAGCACGGCAAGGCCCGGCGACTTATCGACTATCGCTGTTTTTTAGGTATACTTACCTACGTCAGTTCTGACACGAAGTGAGGCATTTCCCAGCCAGATGGGTGACCATTGGTCGCTTCCATCAGGTCTTTATCAGCCAAGCAATCAGTGATAAGCGTTTCAGCGAATTTTGCCCTGTCGGGCTTTCGTAACAGGGTCGCCTTGTACCAAGGCCTGTCGGCCATCCCCATCACTTAAGTCACGCGATCATGAAAACGGTCCCAGATTGCTGGCTGAAATGGTTCCGACAAGTGACCGGGCCTTTCGTGCTTTGTAATCGCACTACAGTCTGGTTGATCGCGATGGTCGCTGGTTCAATACTGGCGTTGGCCCCTGCAGGAACGCTGGACGCGGCAGAGACAACTCAGCCGACGGTACCTAACGTCACCAAGTCTCAGGCGATTGCGCCGGGAGACCTCCTGCGAACTTGGACGTTCTTTAGCGCCGAACAAGCCGCTTTAGGGGAGACCTGGAAACTTCAGAATGCAGCGGATGAAGCTGACAACGAGCTGGTCTGCTTAGGCCAGCCGTATGGGTACCTGGTTAGTCCGGTTGAGTTCGAGAACTTTGAACTTGGCTTGGAGTGGAAGTACCCAACCGACCCTAACGGCAATAGCGGGTTATTTGTGAATGTGACTGATGATCGCCAGATTTGGCCGCGTGGTTTGCAAGTTCAATTTCATGCACCCGCAGCCGGTTCAATCGTTCCGAGCGGCCTCGCGACTGCCGAGATTGCCAAGCTGGCAGTCCCAGTGTTAAAGCCGGTGAATGAATGGAATACTTGCGTTGTTGCCAGCCGTGATGGAGTGTTGACCATCGAGATCAATGGCCAGCGGGCAACGGAAGTCTCGCAAGCAACACCACAACGCGGCCGATTAGCTCTGCAAAGCGAAGGGGCCGTCGTGCATTTCAGGCGGCTCTGGATCAGGAAGGGTGACTAGAAATAGTTTCAAAACCCTCTGGCGGAAAAGTCGGGACCGTATCTGCCGAGCGAAAGCTGCCGCGAGCCGGGTTTTGAAACAGTCTCTAGCTGTGTTATCTCGGTAATTTTGAGCGAGCGACCTGACGAAACGGCGTTGGCGAAGTGCTAGAGCAGGTTGCAGCTAAGTGCGGCGTCTCACGACCTTGGGTCGAGCATTCAAACCCAAGTCTAGACGCGATGCCGGACCGCAATGCGGCCTAATCGAAGCCGAACGATACGATCCTTAATCGGCTCATCGATAGCCAGACGAGTACCAGGACTCCAGCCCCGCCAGCGGTGACAGCAATGAGCATCGGCCAGCTATTCATGTCCCAGGCCAAAAACAAGACGGCAGCCCCATAACCATAGAGGGCGGCGACGGGAACCAGCGGGGGCATGATGGCTTCTCGGACAAGCTTCCACAACGAGATATCGAGTGTTCGTACGGCGAAGGGCAATAGAAGTCCCAACTCGAAGAGAACGATGGGAATAGCTGTTCCCCAAGCAACCCCCACGACCCCGTACTGCTGACAGGCCCAAACGCTGATCGCCAGGTTTGCGAATGCTTCGGCCAGATAAATCAGTGCCGGCACAGTGACCGATCCCTTGCCAAACAGAAAGGCTCGCAAGATTGACATCGGCAGCGAAACGATCTGTGCCCCCAGCAGAATCAGCAGCACTTGTTGTGCTTCAGGAAAGTTGGGCCCCATCCAGGTTGATATTACTGCTGGTCCAAAGAACCAGGCTCCCACGAATGCCCCAGTCGAAAGCAAGAACGAGATTCCAAAGGCCTTCAGCAAGAATCGGTGCAGCTTGTGAACATCAGCCGCTCCTTGCAACGCTCCCGCTGTTGGCATCACCACATGGGCCACTTTATCGATCGGCTGCCGAATAAACTGAGCCAACCGGAGGCCAATGTAGTACGGGACAATCGCATCGGTCCCAAGCATG
>JAIXVG010000203.1 GCA_027483145.1 Planctomyces sp. | reverse complement strand
GTGGGGGTGTAATACGCCCAGCTAGAAGGGAGAAAGTCGCGACTGAGCGATGTGACGATAATCACAAACCGCTCGAACCACATCCCAATGTTGACGAAACAACCTACGATAAACGTGATGATCAGGCTCTGACGTGCCCATTTGAACCAGAAAATTTGAGGACTGAGGACGTTGCAGGTGATCATCGACCAGTAAGCCCAGGCGTAGGGACCAAAGGCTCGGTTAATGAAAGTGAACTGCTCGTACTTGTTGCCGCCGTACCACGCAATAAAGAACTCCATCGCGTAGGCATAGCCAACGATCGAGCCAGTAGCCAGAATGATCTTATTCATGTTTTCGATGTGCCGCATTGTGATCAGATGCTCCAGGCCGCAGATTGTTCGGGCTGGAACTAGCAGGCAGACCACCATCGCGAAACCACCGAAAATAGCCCCGGCGACGAAGTAAGGGGGGAAAATCGTGGTGTGCCAACCGGGAACCTGGCTAGTCGCAAAGTCGAACGAAACGACCGTGTGCACGCTGAGCACGAGAGGAGTCGCGAGCGCTGCAAGGAGTAGATAGGCCCGTTCATAACGGTGCCATTGCCGGGCTGAACCGGTCCAGCCGAGAGCGAGGGCTCCGTAAACAATTTGTCGCCATTTTTCTTTTGCGCGATCTCGGAACGTCGCAAAGTCGGGAATCATCCCCATGTACCAGAATGCCAGCGAGACCGAGGCATAGGTCGAAACAGCAAATACGTCCCACAGCAGCGGACTGCGGAAATTTGGCCAAATAGCATACTGGTTAGGGAGAGGAAGCAACCAGTAGGCGACCCAGATACGACCGACGTGAACAGCGGGGTAAATCCCGGCACAAACAACCGCGAAGATGGTCATCGCCTCTGCGGCTCGGTTGATGCTGGTACGCCAGTTTTGACGGAACAAAAAGAGAATAGCCGAAATCAGAGTTCCAGCGTGACCAATACCGATCCAGAACACGAAGTTGACAATATCCCAAGCCCAGTAGACTGGAACGTTGTTTCCCCACACCCCAACACCGGTGAAGACCAGATAGCCGATCAACCCAAACAGCATTGCGGCGAACGAGCCGGAAATCGAAATAGCGATATACCAGGCCAGTGGCGGAGCAGGCGTCTCCACAATTCCGCAAACCGACTGCGTGACCGACGAGTAGTCGTGTCGACCGGTCACCAACGGAGCGCGAACTCCCGGGACTTCGGGTGTATTGTCCAGCAGATGCGGATAAGTCGCTGCCATACTGTAGTTCTCGGTTGCTTTCGAGTTCTCGGTTGTTCTCGATGAACGGGTACCAAAGAGGTCTCGATCGTCTATTTGTACATTCGATGTAAACCCACAACTCTTCGAAGAGACGGGTCAAATCACAAAGTTAACGTTCCAAATGACAAACACATTGATAGTTCCGGGCAAGCACGCCTGGTTGTTCAATTCAATCAGCCCTAGCTGTGATGACCATGTCCACCGTGATCAGCACCATGCCCTTCGTTCAGGCTAGGATGTGGGTTACGAATCTTGGCCATATACTTCGTACGCGGCTTGTTGTTTAACTCTTCGAGCATGCCGTAAGTTCGAGTGTTGGCGTGTGCCTTAGCCACCCGGCTGTCTGTTTGCATTAAATCACCAAACTCGATCGCCCCTGCCGGACAAGCCTGCTGACAAGCAGTAACCACTTCTCCGTCTGCCAGAGGACGCTGCTCGTTCTTGGCAATGATCTTGCCGTTTTGAATTCGCTGCGTGCAATAGGTGCATTTCTCCATCACCCCACGCTCACGAACGGTCACTTCAGGGTTAAGGACCATCAACGACAGATTGCTCTCGGCTACTTCGTACTTCTTGTTGTAATCGAAGAAGTTAAAGCGACGAACCTTGTATGGGCAGTTGTTTCCGCAGTAGCGAGTTCCAATACAGCGGTTGTACGCCATGTCGTTCAGCCCTTCTGGGCTGTGAACTGTCGCAGCAACAGGACAAACCTGTTCGCATGGTGCATTCTCGCACTGCATGCAGTTAACCGGTTGACCGACGATCTCGGGGTTCTCGATACTGCCGGTAAAGTAACGATCGAGGCGAATCCAGTGCATTTCCCGGCCGCGAGCCACTTCGGTTTTCCCCACGATGGGGACGTTGTTCTCGGACTGGCAGGCGATCAAGCAGGCGTTGCAGCCAGTACACTTTGAGAGGTCAATCGACATTCCCCAGGCCCGTCCCTCGGAAGATCGCTCTTTCCAGAGAGATTCCAGCGGCGGGTGGTGAACGACGTGCTGGGCAAAGTCAGGATGAGCTTTGTAGTCCTCTAAAGTGGCTTCGCGAACCAATTCACCAATTCGTCCCTTGATCCCTTCGAGACCAATCGTATCGATGGCGTGATGGTCTTGAGTAAGGGCCAGCTTGTAGGTACCGGCCAGAACTTCAGCCTTGGCACCAACAGCGACATTTAATAACCCGGAAAGTCTCAATGGATAGGCGTTGAAGCCAACTGGCTCGACGGTGTCTTTAGGACTGTTGCCCGTTGGAACCAGACCACCCACGTGGCCGGCGGCCGTTCGGCCATAGCCAAGCGCCAGGCCGATCGAATTCCTCGCTTGCCCAGGCAACACATAAACTGGCGCTGCAACCGAGCGACCGTTGACCGAGACGCTGATTCGGCTGCCAGTCTTCACACCTAACTTGTCGGCAGTCGCTGGTGCAAGAATCGCAACGTTATCCCAAGTCACCTTTGTCAGGAAATCAGGGAGCTCTTGCAGCCAGCCGTTGTTAGCAAATCGGCCATCAAAAAGTGCTGGATGCGGAGTGAAGACAACTTCCAGATCCTCTCCTGAGACTGCAACAATCGGAGGCAGTTCCAAGCCAGCCTTCACAGCAACCTGAGCGGCCGGGACTACTTGATCAACCAGGAACCCGTCATGAAGCAACTTCTGCCAGGCCCGGTCATCACTGAGAGTAGAATCAATTCCCTGTGCGGTCGCGCGAACAACCTGATCGGCGGGAACATCTCCTTGACCGACCAACGCAGCCAGAATGCCAACATCGGTCTGGCCGGCAAAGATCGGTTCAATTAATGGCTGCCGAATCGCTAGCCGACCATCTGCCGTGGTGGCATCTCCCCACGACTCGAATTGATGAGCCCGGTTGACATGCCACGTCGAAACCAGCGAAGTTTCATCGACATAGTCGCTCAGGTGAATGCGCGTTGACGCCTTCTTGTAGGCCGACTCGAAATTCGAATCACCTGGGGCGTTATAAACAGGGTTCCCACCAAGAACCAGAATCGTTGAGATCGCACCGCGATCGAGATTGGAGATAAGCCGCTTCAGTTGTTCCTGCTGACTTTCACCTCCAATGTTGGACGCAGGGATGTACCGGACAGTCTTTCCGATATTGCCGAGCTTTTCATTGAGCCGACAAGCCCGAGCATGAACCTCTGGCCCCAAGTGCGTTCCAACGGTAATTACACTGGCTCCGCGGTGCTGCACGAGGTCGGCTGCTAACGCCAATTGTAACTTTTGGCCAGGATCCTGACCCGCTTCGCTCGCAGTTCCGTCTGCTAGCATCCGATCGATCTTGGCCTCAAGATCGAACAGAAAGCCCGCCATCGCGGAGGCTTTTAAGGCCAGCCGATGATCTGCAACAGAGCCCAAACTGGTGAACTGGCTCTCCACTGCATAGGTTCGGTTCATTTCGCCCGATTCGGGAACACGCATTGAGGCCCAGCCACGCATGTTAGCAACGGCCGTGCGGTCATGACCGAAGGCGTCGCAATCCAACGAAAAGACGATCTTTGCGGACGAAAAATCGTAGAAAGGCAGCACCGCCTGGCCGAAAGCGATCTCGGCCCCCGAGCTGACGTTTTCGTACGAAACAGGCTCGTATTCTACGAATAGCGCTTCGGGATACTGGCTGCGAAACTCTTTAACCAGCCGGGCGCGGGTCGGACTCGTTGAACCTTCAGCCAGAATCGCAAACCCACTCCCCTTTGCTTCTTTTGCCGCTGCCAGAATCTTCCCGAAAGCGAGGTCGAAATCGCTTTTGCTGCGAGTAAACGACTCGGTCCCGGCCGTCTCAACGATCGACTGACTTCGATCAGGATCGTACATATGCAGAATAGCGGCCTGAGAGATTGTATCTGAGGCACCGCTACTCAGCGGATGCTCCTTGTTCCCCTCGACCTTAATCGGGCGACCATCATAGAGCGTCACGACAAGCGGACGAACATTTCCGCCATACTCAAAACAGGTGGCAGCAAACTGCGGTACGCCTGGAATGCGATTCGGAGGCCGCTGCACATCCGGAGCGAGAATGTCCCGTTCCCAACGACAACCGGCCAGACCAGCTAAGCCTAACGACGCTCCCATCAGCTGGAGCCAGCGGCGACGTGACAGGCCCTGTGGAAACTCGCTGGCCGCTTGAGGGAATTCTCGCTGCAGAAACTCGTTGAACTCGGGAGTCTGCTCGAGCTGATCCAAACTGCGCCAGTAAAACTTAGGTCCCGGGACCGCCATAAAACACTCCAGGCTGCTCAAAGCTCGGCAAACTCAAACTAGGCTGATCGACTTGTTTGTGAAACTCGTCAGGGCCATCACTACTACATTTACCCAGTTATACTTAGCGATTTTGACGAGCACCTATCGGTGGCAAGTCGAACAATTCTCGTTCGGATGAATCTTTAACTGTTCCTGAATTCTCTGGCCGATGGCCAATGCATCATCCGCCTTCCAATCAAGCTGCGTCACCTTATCGAGCGGTCGCAGATTTGGGGCGGGATTGCGGTGACACGTTAAGCACCATGACATGCTCAGTTCTTTGACTTGATGAACCTCTTCCATCTTGTCAATTCGGCCATGGCACGATACGCAGCTCACACCGCGAGCCACGTGAGCGCTATGGTTGAAATAAGCGTAGTCAGGCAGATCGTGAACCTTGACCCACTCGACCGACAAACCTGTCGCATAGCTTTCCCGAACGGGGGCCAGTTTCGGGCTGTTGCTGTGAATCGCAGTCAGCGGGGATGTCCCCTTTTCGTCGGTTCCATGGTGGCACTTGATGCAGGTCGACGTGGCTGGAACGGAAGCGTGTGCCGCTTTCTCGACAGTGGTGTGGCAATATCGGCAGTCCATCTTCAATTTGCCAGCGTGCAAAGCATGACTGAACGGCACTGGTTGCTTTGGCTGATATCCGACATCAACCGTTGATGGGGCAGCCCCAATCAACACGATGCCACTGATGTAAACCGCGCCAAACGCAATCATAATGGCCGCTACCGGAAGCAACCGGTCAAGCCAGGATGGAAACTGAAACCGAATCATCACACTCTCCGGACGACCAGAGGGACTCTCGAAACAATAAGCACTTAGAGCTTATCAATCACCCGATTAATCAGGCTTGTAGTAACTTCAGCAAGCTAGATCGAAAACTAAAAAGGCAACAGATGAATGACTGCGAATGCAAGTTGACGCCAATCGCAGGTCCTGCAAGCAGCCGGTGTACGGCGTAATGCAATCTCCCGCAGGAGTTTAGAAGTGTGTCGGCAGGTCAGCAACGCTAGCTCGATGGCAGAGCATGAATTCCCACAGTCGGCAAATCCAAAGCGAAAAAACCGCGAATCTGTTCCAGGTGTTTCAGTTGGTCCAAGACAAATCAAAACTTTCACAACAGGAACAGATAGGCCTAATTGTCAGCACTTGGCGCCCCAGCCGCAGAAAACCTCCCGGCGCCCTAACTGATAGATCAAGAATCCAGCCACAACCGTGCAGGACGATGCTCGATCTCTTCGACCTACGTTTTCAGCCAAACTAATCGGGGCTGCTACCACTTCGGACGGACTCGCTGTAAACATGGGTAATTTGTGATTGACTTGGTCGTTCAGGGCAGGCCGTCCGCGAGAGGTTGAGGGTGGCCCTTATTGCGGATCGGCTTAGTCACTGGTCAACCAAACCTTTTAAGGTTTAAGTGATTTCCCTCAAGCGTCACAAAAATGCAATGCAATGTGAGTTCGATTTCTCCGGCAGAGCGGCAACAGCCGACGAAACCAACTTTTCCGTAAACATTTTCCTGGTATTTGGTTATGCTTCTTCACCCGAAATCAAGTACCGCTGCACAACGCGTTTCGAATCAATCAGAGACCTACTGCATCGAAGCGAATTGGATTGAGACTTGATGGTTATTCAACTAACAAGTCGGTTAATCCACGTCTTATTTAAAATCGTTTTACTCGGTGGCCTGATGCACCCTGACTGCACTGAAACCCGCTACCGCTGCCCAATGCATTCACTAAATCAACATCAAGCCTGCAACTCCAAGTTGAATCTTCTGACTACAAAAGGAAGTCAATCATGCCGTTCGATGACTTTCTTAAAAACAGGAATGGGGGAGGTCCCGTCGGAACTCCAATGTTTCTGCCCCTCTCCAGCCTGACGGCGGCATTGCCGGCTGAACTGAGCCAGCTTCCCTTGACCGAGGCGTCTCGGCAACAAGCTGAGGCCTGGTGGAGGTATGCGGTCACTCCATTGTCGAAGCTGCCCTGTCAACAGCGGTTCGAGAAGATCGAGTTGTCCTTTGAGTCACCCGGTCAACCAGAGACGCATCAAAAAGAGAGCTGGAAAGCATTTCTGGCTTGCTGCCCGGAAGCAGGCGAGGGCTTAGTTGTTACCCGCACCACCGTCGTCGAGTCGTTTCCAGGAACGCTATTCAACACTGCAGGGAGCGAGGCTGAGCGACAACTCCAAACAATCGTCGAGCAGTTACCGGTTGTGGCTTGGACAACCGACAAGCAATTCATCTGGAAATCGATTGTCGGTTCATTCGGAAATACCGCTGATCGAGTCGACCTGACCTGGCTGCTTGGCAAGTCGATCGACGAGGTTCTTCCGTCGGAAACGGGTGGACCTAGCCCATTTCGCATTCACTACGAGCGGGCACTGGCCGGTGACCTCGTGCAGTTCACGATGCCTTGGAACAGCCGCGAATATGAGGTTCGGCTCCGTCCATTCCTGGGATCAACCGAATCCCATGATGGTGTCATTGGGGCAGCCATTGATGTAACGGCTCAAGTTGCCGCAAAAAAACTGGCCCGCTTCGAGCGAGACCGGTTCAGGCTAGTGTTTGAACGAGCCATGGACGGCCTAGTGGTTCACGATGTCGAGGGTCGTATCCTCGCAGCTAACCCGGCGACTCAGCAATCTCTGGGCTATTCTGAAGCTGAACTCCTGCAAATGAATGTTTCTGACATTCAAGTCGGGCACCCATTCGAAGACTTAGTTGCGCTATGGCGTCAAATTGCTAACGGTGTCAGCTTTCCCGGCTCAATCGAAGGACGTCAGCGCTGCAAGAATGGCGAGATTATCGACGTGGAGGTCCGGGTTGGATTATTTGCACAAACCGATCCTCCATTGTTGTTGGCATGCGGCCGCGATATTTCGGAGCGGAAGCGGATCGAGCAAGAACGGGCCGTACTGGCCAATCGGCTGGAAACTCGCCAAAGGCTGGAAAGTCTTGGCCTATTGGCAGGGGGAATCGCTCATGATTTCAACAACCTGTTGACAACAATTTTAGGGAATGCGGGAATCGTTCGCCGCCGTGTTCGCAGCGATCGCGAATCGGCTGAGGCAGTCAGTGACATCGAGCAGTCGTGTCGATTGGCAGCCGATTTATGTCGGCAACTGTTGGCCTATGCGGGTGGTGGCAAGATCATTGTTGCAGATCACGATATCTCACAAATCGTGGGCGAGATGGCTCATCTGCTTCGTTCGATGATTCCCCCGGGGGTCGACTTCGAGCAGAACCTGCAGCCCGATTTACCGATGATCGAAGTCGATGCCTCGCAAATTCGGCAAGTGGTGATGAACCTGATTACGAATGCTTCTGAAGCGTGTCGGGCGAGTGGAGGAAGCATCAAGGTCTCGACACGCGTTGTTACCTTGGGAACACAGTTTTTCGCGACCACTTACCTTGGAGAGCAATTGCCGGAGGGAAACTACATTTCCATCGAAGTCTGTGATACCGGCTGTGGTATGCCAGACGAAGTGGCTCAACGAATTTTTGAGCCCTTCTACACTACGAAGTTTACCGGTGAAGGCCTCGGACTGGCCGCCGTTTTGGGGATTGTGCGGCAATATCGAGGGGCAATTAGCGTCTCTTCAAAACTAGGCGAAGGGAGTCAGTTCGTGGTCTATTTGCCGATCGCGGAGGGTCTGTCGGAGGTTAATTCGTCCCCTCGTCCTGCTTCAGACGGATCAATGCAGGTCTTTCGCACAATTATGATCGTTGAAGACGAGCCAATGGTCCGCAATCTGGCAGCGCGAGTTCTCAAGAAAAGTGGTTACTGTGTGATTGAGCACGGGACGGGGGATGCTGCGTTGGAGTTCGTTGCCCGTGAACGGCCGGTACTGTCAGCAATTCTGCTTGATTTAACCATGCCGGGCCGATCCGGGGTTGATATCTTTCCCGAGTTGCGCGAACTTTGTCTGGATGTGCCGATCGTGATGACCAGCGGATTCAGTGAGCAAACCGTCAGGCGGCAATCAAACGGCGCTCAGCCCGATGTATTTCTGCAAAAGCCGTTCAGCCCAGAAGAATTGCTCATAGCCATTCAAGAAGGGATTGGCAGCGTCTCTGGCTAATCGAAGTGGATTCTTATCATCTGCTGGCCGAAATGTCGGAAGCGGGATTAGCCGAGCGAAACCTTTCACCAACCGGGTTTTGAAATGGCCTCTGGCCAATGCCTCGGCTAGCCCAAGTCGCAGTGCGATTATCCCTGTTTCAGTAGACAGAAAGAGGTCGCCGTGACAGATGGCGCCAGCGTGACCCGGGAACTTCTGCAGCCGCGCAGTCAAGCTGAATTCGCTCGCGTCGTTCAACTGCTGGCGAGCCAACCCGCCGCCGCAAGCGCCGCCAACTACAACGAATTTCTCAGGCAAACGCCAGCCGAGCAACTGGAGTGCTGGCTCGCTTCAATGCCTCGATCAAACGGAGAGCCAATCGACCTGGGAACGACCATTGCCATTCGCCAAGCTGATGGAGTCCTCAATATCGTCGCTCTTGCCTTGGCAAATCCAGGCGACGAAGCGACCGCTGTGGCCCTCTTGCAGGAGCTCGAACCCGCGATCACGTCGCCTCAAACCCCATTCGCCCAGTACCTTTTGGAAACATCACCAGTTGATCGGGAAAGCTCGTTCATCGCGGGGGTCTGGCGACAGGCCGGGTTTGAGCATGAGACCCAGCTTAACTTCAAGTGGTGGGATCTTCTGCCGCCAAACGACTTAGCACCCACTAATCTATCATCAAACCAGACAGCAAACAGAGTTGGCACCTGTGCTAATCAGGTTTGGCAAGCCTATCGCTCAACAGATGACGATGCGGTGTTTGCCGCCCTGCTCGACGAGACCTACCACGATAGTCTCGATTGCCCGGCGCTGGCCGGTTTCCGTTCGGGTGCTCAAGCGCTAGTCAGCCATCGCTCGACTGGCTTATTCCACAATGATGGCTGGGTGATACTTCGGATCGATGGTGAACCAGCGGGGCTGCTGCTCCTCAACGAACAGCCCGAGCAGGAGTCGACGGAAATCGTCTACATGGGAATTGTCCCTAAGTGGCGCGGCCGACAACTGGGGCAAACCCTACTCACGAAGGCTGCATCTCTCACCCGCAACTGGGGCTGCAGCCGGATTCTGTTAGCGGTCGACAGCACAAACCTTCCTGCGGCAAGACTTTACGAACAGGCGGGATTTAGGACGTGGATGACATGCGATGTCTGGCTGCGGTTCCCGAACCGATAATCCACCGGTCATCAACAACTTCTGCACAAAAGTGACTTCGCTGTCCTGACCATCAGAAAAAAGTTTTTCGTGTCGAAGGTACTGCCTGCTAAAGGGTTTCAAGCACACTGCACTCGGCAAAGCCAAATGCAAAGAAATTATGAACTGTTTTGGTTTGACTCCCTCGTGCTGCGGGGTACTATCCGGACCTCAACATTAAAGATGATTTGGCAGCAACGATGTCAGCGAGAAGTCCAGCCAATGGTCTTTCTGCTGTGCTGATTGTTGTCTATTTCAACGATAGTGTTGAACATAACGTTGACCCTTGAACGAGCATTGCAGGAACTGAGAACCTGCTTCGCCCGTTCCCCATCACGCTGACCTACGGCGTCCGAATGGACTACTCCAGCTTTAAATGGCTTTGGCCGTTTGTAGCAGGAGGCTGACCCGGAACGTCGAGGTATTCCTGGAGAAAGGGGGTGCACGATGCAGCCCGGCAAGACGCTTCCGGTGCGCGCAGACTCTGCGCGGAATGAAAATGCCGATGCTCAACCAAAGTTGCCCGACGCGACCAGTCCTTGCGCAGAAGTGGTGGCCCTTACCCAGCAACTGCAGCAGACGATTGGGACCAGACGGTTCTCTGTCTGGTTCGAGCACAAGGTTCGATTCGAGATTGTCGATACGACACTTGTCGTCTGGACAGGAAGCCCCTTCTTACTGGGCTTTATGTCCAAGGAATTTCGCCAAATCCTGAAGGATCTGGCGACGGGACTCCTGGGACCAGCGTCCGAAGTTCGCTTCGACGTTGACGGTTCGCTCGCACAAATCGGGCAACCACTCTCGAAGCCGGGTCTACCCAGCACTCCGCTCGACGGGTTGGCACTTCTGCAGGCTGCCACCTTAACCAATGGCGTACCAGCACCCGTCACTTCAAAGACGGTTGCTAACCGGGAGTCCTCCAGTGCCAATAGCGCGCGACCGGCAGCCCCGCTTCCGGGTAGCCGTGCCCGTCGCTACGCCGACTTGGCTGACTTCGTGGTTTCACCCGGGACCGAATTGGCGGCTGGGACATGCCAGAAACTGGCTAAAGGGGAACCAGTCCCATTTCAGACCCTATACCTCCATGGTCCGGTCGGCGTCGGGAAAAGTCATCTGCTGGAAGGGGTTTATCGACAGTTAAGACAGTCGCGACCCGAAGCGAATGTGTTGCTACTGACGGCCGAGACGTTTGCCAATTACTTCACACAAGCCCTGCGAGAAAAAACTCTGCCCGGGTTTCGTCATAAGTTTCGCTCACTCGATGTGCTGCTGGTCGACGATGCTAATTTCTTTGACTCGACTAAAGTCATTCGAGAAGAGTTTCTGCATACGTTTCGCGAGCTGATTGATCACGGGCGGCAAATCATCATTGCGGCTGATCGACATCCGCGGCTGTTGACTCGCCTGGGTGACGAGTTAATCACCAGATTTCTGGCAGGTGCAGTCTGCAGGTTAGAGTCCCCCGACTTAGCAACCCGAAAGCGAATCGTCGAAGCCAAAGCGAAAAAGCTTGCTGCGGACTTTGCACCCGAGACACTTAACTATGTCGCAACCCGGTTTCAGGCGAATGTGCGGGAGCTGGAAGGGGCACTCAACTGTCTGGAAACCTACCATGCCGTCACAGGTAAGCGAGTCACCCTGGCAGCGGCGCGGCAGGTCCTTTCCGATCTAGAACACGATTGCCTCCGCGTTATTCGCCTGGCCGATGTCGAAAAAGCGGTATGCGAGCTGTTTGGCCTGGGTGCAAAAGAGCTGAAGTCACCAAGCCGATCGAAGATGATTGCGAAGCCCCGCATGCTGGCCATGTTTCTGGCACGCAAGCACACCTCGTGTGCCTATTCTGAGATTGGCCTCCACTTTGGGGGGCGGAACCATAGCACCGTGATGTCGGCGGAAAAGAAGATTTCCGAATCAATTGCCACTGGCGAGAAGTGGCGGGTCGGGACCCACGACTGGAATCTGGAAGAAGTGATCGGCAGCCTGGAGCAGCAGTTGTTGGCGACGTAGTCGTCGCAATGAAGTTTAGCGAGCTTGAGCTGGCATAACCCTAAGCGAATAGCGTTCTCTCATCTAGCGTACTTGCTCAATCGTCTGCCGCATGGACCGCCAAGTCGATATTGAGCGAGCCAATTCCACCGGTCCACTCGATCTCCAGGGGAGTCGTCTCGGGTTTTGTGTAGTCTGCTGGAATCGGCCATTCGGTTCCGGCAGAGTTAACCGTCACCCGAAAGCGGCCCGCAGGCAGCAATAGGCGGCCATTTGCCCCTTCCTGCACCAACTGAAACCATCCGTCGTCCGTCGTGACTCCAAAGCCTGCTCGAGTCTCTGATGAGTCAGCAGGGTAAAGGCTCAGTTCAACATCGCCTAGAAACTCGCCGTTCACACAGAATTGGCCCGATGTTCCTCCAGCGATGGGCTGCGGACCACAACCTGCCATAGCTGGTAGCAAACAAAACAGCAGTAGTAAACATGATCTCATTAGTGTTATTCCTGCGGAATCGTGCGAGACTGGGTAACCCCCAGGCCGAGCCACCTGGCCCATCGGGGGGCAAGCTGCTGGCATGCTTTATCAAACGACGCGACCAGCACCAGCGAAAACCCAAACAGGGGCATCGCAACTCCCATCAGTCCCACGAAAGAGCGAAGCCATAGCGCGCGGCGTGGAGAGACATAGACTTCAGGTGCACCCAAAGTCCCGTGTGGTCTACGTCGCCACCACATCAATAGGCCAGTCACCGAAATTAGCATTAGCCCCATCGCAGACAAAAGCCCCAACAATTGATTAGGCCAGCCGAAAAGCCGCCCTTCGTGAACGGCGATTCCAACGGCCACTGCCTGGTCGATCGGGTGTTTATCGCCAAACGAAACCTGCTTGATGACATCTCCCGTCTGGCCATCGACTGTCACATCGGTTCGATAGGGCCGATTGGCAGTCATCGACTTCACACTCCACTTCGCTCCGCCTGCTGAAACGAGCACCGGCGCAGCCAACTTAAGTCTATTGGCGGTGGCCACTACTCGATCGAGCTCAGCCCAGTCGATTGCCGGCTGTTGTCCTGTGTCAGAAGCCATTCCCTTGCCTTTGGTGTTCGACCAGCCTCGTTCGGCGGAAGTGGTACCGCTGACCTTGCGAGCCAGTTTCAAGTAATCTCCCCAGAAAGAGGCCCAGGGAAGGCCACTGGCGATCAACAGCAGAGCTGCCCCGGAAATCCAGAACCCGGTCACTGAGTGCAAGTCGCGCCAAAAGACTCGGCCCGTTGCCCCCAAACGGGGGTACAGAACACCGGCTGCAGTTCTCAAATTGCGGGGAAACCATAGGCATAACCCCGTCACGATCATTACAACTGTCCAACATGCAGCCAGTTCGACCAGATGCGACCCCCAGTCCCCCAGCGCTAACTCTCCATGCAGGCGGTGAATGACGCGCATTAGGCGTTCTTCTTCGGGTACTTGATGGAGCACCTCTCCAGAAGTGGGATGCAAATAGGTACGAATGGTCCCCTCAGTATTTGACAGCAGAATTCGGACCGCGGAGTGATCGGTGGGGGGAAGCTCGAAACTACGAAATGTACTTCCGGGCAACGCGGCCACGGCGCGGGTGACCAGTTCGCTGGGATGAAGCTGTGGGCCGGTCAATATCAGTCGATCATAGGGTTGATCGGCCCAGGCTTCGTACTCGGCCTTAAACAAATAGGCGCAACCTGTGACTGACAACGCCAGAACAAATGGAACACAGAATAGCCCAGCAAAGAAGTGCCAGCGCCAGACGGTTCGGTAGTCGGGCCAGCTTGGCGAGACGTTAGTAGAGACGGAACTCAAGTGTGACCTCACAATTGGGAATTGGGGAGGAGTACCGCAGGTCGAGCTAGTTGCTGCTGATGGCAGACCAGAGGTAAGGCCCACCAGCCTACGCCAATAGCAGAGATCGACTGATGCGCTTGCTCGCGGTCAGTGAGAGGTCAGCCGCAGGCCAACCTCTAGCAGCTGACTTGCGGTTAGGCGAAACGGCCTGGTGCCTGGCAAAATTTCAAACGAGGGATTGTTCAGTCGGTCAAGTTTGAAATCGAAGAACGTGAGAGCCTGGAAGACCCTCGAATGAAAGCCGTGACACGACAATGGTGCCGTGTCACGGCTTAGTTTTGGGGTTTAGTACACCGCAACCTCGTCCGTCGTCGGACTTTGCAAGCGACACACCCCCTTTTCTTTAGTTTGACGAAGCACTAGAACTCACCAACGATCTCATTGCCCTCGATGCTGTGTAAACCACGGCACAAAGCAAGGTCGAGGTTATCCCCCAGAAACCGCACCGTCCCATCCCCCATCAAGGCGTGGGCACCGCCAACATGCCAACTTCGTGGAGCGAAGTAGCCCGTCGAGTGTGTGGCAATATCCGGAATTGCTTTGCTGTTGGGTGTAACGTATCCCGTGGTTAAGGTGTTGAACAATCCGCCACCGGCCCATGCTTGTCCTCGACCACGCATCGCAGCACTCCCCCCCCCGCGCCACGTTGTCGCTGCAGCAACAACAGGCAACAGATTGGCGTTGCTTACTGTGCCGCTGGGCCAGCCGCCACTTGCCCCGGTATAGCCAGGGCCTGTCCCCTGACTGATACCCGTTGAGCCATTGGCAACGTATTGATATGGGAAGCTTGGCTTCGTTCCAGCTGGGAGAGTGATATCAGGACCAACGCTACGGACCGATTCACTCATGAGAACACTATTGGAGGTTCCATCAGTCACATCGCGAAATCGAACGCTTGAACGCTGATAGAAGAAACCATCAGTTTGGTAACGCCAATCGTAAAACGTGCCCGTTCCACTGCCAACGTTTCCCATATAGTTGTTACCCCCATAGTTGTAGGTCACCGAAGAAATGGTGACGCTCGATACTGAAGGAGCGGGATCTGATGGGCAAAGAAATAGCGGAATTGGTAAAGCGAAAGAGGCTGCTAACGCTGCATTCGGAACCTGACTTGAAAACGACCCGCTGAACGCGGGAACATCAAACCGCAACAATCCTTGCAGATTGGACTGATCGACATACGGCAGGATGCGGGCATGAATCGATAGCTGAGCAGGTTCGCTTCCAGCAGCATGAAAGGCCGGTGGAAAAACGCTAAACGTACTTTCGTAGTTATGCATGTCCGGGCCCAACTGCTTCAAGTTGTTTTTGCATTGAGTCCGGCGAGCTGCTTCGCGGGCTTGCTGAACCGCGGGCAGTAGCAACGCAATTAGCACGGCAATGATGGCTATGACAACCAAAAGCTCGATCAGGGTAAAACCCGCTTTAGCCTGAGGTTGCAGGCGACGAATCGACGACGAATTTGCAAAGTCAATCATGTTTGAATTTCCAGGAAATGAGGTATACGGTTGGAGCGACGGGACCGGTCTGGCAGCGTGTTGCAGACGCACTGATCGCTTTACTGTACGAGTTGAGAGATTTCCGCAATCAATCGGCCCAAATCCTGCCGACGAGGGAAACTCCACTCAGATAGCGCGACCAAGATTGCACAAAGTGCAAGTGCGCGACGTTATCGGATCGGGTCTACCCGCCTGTTCAGAAGTTGCAGATGCCCAAGGGCAAGTCGTCAGTCTGTTCAGGCCAGCTGTGATAGGTAATCAGCCTGACTACAACGACTCGACGAGCCCGCGTGCCTCGGTATGCAAATTGACCAGATACTAGGCAGCCCAAACGCCTACGCGCGGCGGACGAGGATCAAGCGACTGGTGGTCGCCGGTCGGGTATTCGTCAGGATCATTAGTGATGTGCCTGAAGGACGCGAAAAGTTTGGGAACTGAGCAGGAGGCAGTGATCACCGCCACACCTGTAGTTCCCCACGCCCATCCCAAACCACGACAACGAGCCGCACTGGAGACTAGCACGATGGTCGGCTTGTGCGATTCGGTTGCTTCAACAACTGAGTCACCGGCAACTGAGTCGCTGGCAGCTACGTTGCACTCTGCAGCTTGACCGTCCGTGGTGGCACAAAACGGACAATCGCCCTCAGCCTCGTCGGCGAAACGGGCTTCACTTTTAGAGTTTTCACAGTGTCCTATGCAGGCTTCATCAACTGAACAGCAAGCGCCGGATTCATCGCTACAGTCGACGGAAACTAACTTCACATCGCTCCCCGGTTCGCCCCATCCCGGTGAGATGTCGACGCCTAATCGAGCGAACAAGGCTCGCCGCTCGTGTGGTTTGGAACAGCAACAGCTGCGCCAGCATTCCCGGGCCGATCGGCATCCGCAAGCTTTGTGCATGCACGGGAATGGAATCGAAAGATCTTTCCCAGTATCAGTGAATTCACTCGCTTGTCGACCAGCTTGGAGTAAGGGAATCGGTAATTGTGCCAAAAGCGTCACAGCCATCAGCAATACCGCGACTGCATGCCGCCAGTGCGACACTCGAGATCGAGGATAGAGGTGATGGGTCATAGCTCGCAGGACGCGAAAGGGTGGGTTTGCTCTCGAAGGAATCTCTCGATCATGCTAGGCCGCTGATTAAAGGAATTCAACCACAAGACCGTTAGCCAGCAACCACTGCCTCATGCTTTGCACGGGCGCATTGAACAACGGGCGACCATTTCCCCCTAACCCGGCGGCCAACCAAGGTGGCGACCTGCCAGTAAATGGACATGCAGGTGGTTCACCGTTTGTCCCCCGTCGCTGCCGCAGTTGATCACCGTCCGAAACCCGTTTGCATAGCCCAGCTTTGGGGCGAGCTGACTGGCGGTCACCAGCAGGTGTCCCAACAGGGTGGCATCGCTCGAATCGACCTCTACCAAGGATGGAATGACCCGCTTAGGGATAACCAGCACATGCAGCGGGGCCTGGGCGTTCACATCCCGGAAAGCAAGGCAATGCTCGTCTTCGTAAACAATGTCGGCTGGAATCTCGCGGCTGATAATCTTGCTGAAAATGGTCACTCGATCTCCTTCGCGGTTTCTATGCACGTACGGCCCGGCTATTCATCCTCGATGGTCTGATCGATCGTCCAATTCAACCTTGGCAATTGCTCCGATCGCTCGACCACAAACTCTTTCCCGTTTACAGTGCAGGGGTGTCGGTGATAAGTCAACACTGCCCAGTCACCCAGTCTCTCAATAGGAAAAACCCGTGGCAGCCGAGCGACGCGACTTCGATGATTTCCTCGAAAAGTTCCGTAAGCATCGCGAGTTGATGATGGAGGAACTGGGCAAGGTGATCGTCGGCCAGACGGCTGTCATCGAGCAGATTTTGACCACCATCTTCGCCGGGGGCCATTGCCTGCTAGAAGGGGTACCCGGGCTCGCCAAAACGTTGATCGTCTCAACGATCGCTCAAATTCTTGATGTTCATTTTCGTCGTGTTCAGTTCACTCCCGACTTGATGCCGTCCGACATCACCGGGACCAACGTCCTAGATGAAAACGATGCTGGCAAGCGCGAGTTTCGTTTTGTCGAGGGGCCAGTCTTTACGAACATCTTACTAGCCGACGAAATCAACCGAACCCCGCCCAAGACTCAAGCCGCGCTGTTGCAGGCCATGCAGGAGCGCGAAGTTTCGGTTGGCCAGACCACTTACAAGCTCCCCGACCCATTCTTCGTTATCGCTACCCAAAACCCAATCGAGCAGGAGGGGACATACCCCTTGCCTGAAGCCCAACTCGACCGGTTTATGCTCAATATTGTTCTGGGTTATCCCAACCTGGCCGAAGAAGAAAAGATTCTCGAATCAACGACCGGAGGCGAGAAGCCCGAGATTCGCAAAGTCCTTTCTGCCAAATCGATTGTTTATCTTCAGAAGCAGATTTCCCAGATTGAAGCGGGGCCAATGACCATCAACTATGTCGCGCGGCTGGTCCGGGCGACACGCCCCAAAGACGAATCGGCTCCCAAGTTTGTGCAAGACCTGGTCGACTTTGGGGCTGGGCCTCGCGCGGGGCAATTCCTCATCGCCGGAGCCAAAGCCCTCGCCGCCATGGAAGGTCGCCCGACTGTGGCTCTGCAGGATGTCAGGCGTTTGGCGGTCCCCGTGCTCAGGCATCGTGTGGGGGCGAACTTTCAAGCCCAGGCCGACGGAATGACTACCGATGCAATCATTCAACGTCTGGTCGACGAAGTGCCAGAGCCAAAGATTCCAAAGTACACGTAGCTAAAGCTCGGCCGATTGATCCCCCTTGAGATCGTCTGCAAGACAGAGTTGATCGGTCTGGTTGACCCTCGCCTTATTAAGCCCGCTTCTCCAATTCCCCCTCGCTTGTTGGTTAGTCACTTGTCCCATCGGCCCTTTCACTACGAATTACTCGCTGAAAATCCCGGTACTCTTGCGCGAGCTGGAGTGTGGCATACTCCCCATGGACCGGTCCCCACCCCCGCATTTATGCCGGTTGGAACACTCGGCACGGTGAAAGGAATCACTCCCGACCAACTCCGGTCGACCGGTGCAACGCAGATTTTGGCCAATACTTATCACTTGGCTTTGCGGCCCGGCGCCGATGTTGTGGCCGAGTTGGGGGGCCTGCATCGCATGATGGACTGGCAAGGCCCAATTTTGACCGACAGTGGCGGGTTTCAGGTCTTCAGTCTCGCGAAGCTGACGAAGATCGATGATCGGCAGGTGGTCTTTCGCTCCCACATCGATGGCAGCCTCTTAGAGCTCTCTCCCGAGAAAGCCATTGAGATTCAGCAAAAACTGGGGGCCGACTGCATGATGTGCCTCGACGAATGTCCGCCGGCCGAGACTCCCATCGAGCGTCTGAAACTGGCCGTCGACCGCACGACTTTGTGGGCAGCCCGCTGCCGCGACGCTTGGAATAGTTCTTCGCAGGCGTTGTTTGGGATTGTTCAAGGGGCCACCAATCGCGAAATGCGCGAGAGATCGGCGACCGCCCTATTGCCCCTCGACTTTCCCGGATACGCGGTCGGAGGCCTGAGTGTCGGCGAAGCCCCGGCCCTTATGTACCAGACGCTGGAATGGACGACCCCCGTTCTGCCGAAAGAAAAACCGCGCTACCTGATGGGGGTCGGCACACCAACCGACTTACTCGAAGGGGTACTGCGGGGAATCGACCTCTTTGACTGTGTGATGCCAACCCGTAATGGCCGGAATGCGATGGCCTTTACCAGTCGCGGGCCAGTCAAAATGCGTAACCTGATTCATCAAAAGGACTTAAGTCCTCTTGACCCGGCTTGTTCGTGCCTGGCCTGCACCCGATTTTCTCGCGGTTACTTAAGACACCTGTTTATCGCCGGTGAAATGCTGGGTCCCATACTGTTGTCGCTCCATAACCTGACGTTCTACCAAACCCTATTGCGCGGGCTGCGGGAAGCCATCATCGCCGGGAAGGCCCAAGAGTTCCGGACCAGTCAACTTGCTGCGTGGGGCGAATCCGTCTAACATTCGGCCCATTCTGCAGTAACAACTGTTAAGGTTTCTGTTTACGGCATTTTTTACCGCGACAACCAGAGGCGTTACTCTCGTTTAAGCAGTCCCAAATGCCAACCCGTGTTTGATTGCCGTAATGACGTAAGTCGTTCACAAAAAAGGCTTTCTGTTCTCTTCTTGCTGCCAGTGGGAATCGCTTCACATGTCGTGGGTGTTCGTTTGTCTTCTCATATTCGCGCAGGCGGGTGGGGCCGAAAGTCCTCAGCCCGTCGGGGGGGCGGCTCCGGTCGTCAGCCCTGTCGCGGGGGCTAACCCCGTTGGAGGCGCTGCACTTCCTCCCCCGGAAAATCAACAGGGGGAACCCGTCTCGTTATTGATGACGATCCTCCCGTTCCTCCCCATCATTCTGCTGATGTACCTACTGCTGTTGCGGCCCGAACAGCAGGCGCAGAAGAAGCGGGAAAAGCTCTTGGGTAGCCTGAAAAAGAACGATCGAGTGGCCACCATCGGAGGGATTCTGGGGACAGTCTCGAATATCTCTGATGACGGTAAAGAAGTGACCATTCGAGTCGATGACAACAGCAAGATTCGCTTTCGCCGCTCGGCTATCGCCGAGATCCTCGGGGATGAAAAAGGAACCACGGCGGCTGGTTAGCGTTTGGTTCCAGCCGCCGCTTCAAGCGGTTCAGCTTGCTGGTCAATCAAGTTTAACCTGCGTTTGCTAAAGTCCTTCGGCCTGGTCGGGCAGCTTTAAATTCAGTTGGCTGACCCAAGCAATACGGCCCTCGTTTCGCTCCACTCTTACAAATCAAATATTGTCACATAGCCTCGCACGTGTTGGGATTGATCAAGATGACAGGCTTTTGGAACTCGCTCCTTTTCTTGCAAGCATCCACCGAAGTGGTCACCACCAAACCCGCAGCAGTTGGGTGGGAGGTGATCATTCTGGCGATTGCCGTCTTCACGCTTCCGTTCGTGTTAGGCACGCTGCTGGCTAATTGGCTCAAGCTAAAAGATCTGGGCTTCAAGTTTGGTGTCGTCTTATTTGCGGCTGCCATCTCCTTGACCCCGTTCGCTTACCAGAGCTTTAAAGGTTACGACTGGCGGACAGCGATTCGGTTGGGGATTGACCTCGCTGGCGGGACGAATCTGGTCTATCAGATCGATACGGAAGCGGCCAAAGCGGATGGCAAAGTCATTGATGGAGCGACCGTCGAAAAGCTGGTCCAGTCGATTGGCAAGCGCCTTAATCCATCGGGTGCCGAAGAAATCACTATTAGGCGAGTCGGTCCCGATCGCATCGAAATCATTATTCCCGGTGCCGATCGCGACATCGTTGAACAGAAGAAGCAACTGATCACCCGTCTGGGAAGCCTTGAGTTTGCGATTCTGGCAAACCAGAAAGACCATAATCAACTGATCACCCGCGCCCAGGGATTACGTCCGGAGCAAGACGAAATTCGCGATGCAGGCCGACTGGTGGCCAGTTGGCGAACCGTCGCACCAGGCAAAGAAGGGGCCGTTGGGCTTGGCGGCGGAATGACTGCCGTTCGAGAAGTGACCCGACCCGGGCTTGATGGAAAGCCTCAGCCCGTTCAGCAAACATTGGTCGTTCACGAACCACCCGATCGCGCCGTCACCGGCCAGTACTTGACCAACGCACGGATGCAGAGCGATCAAAACGGTCAATTAGCAGTCGGCTTTACGTTTAACGCTGTTGGTGGTGAACGCTTTTATCGGTTGACCGATCGCAACCGCCCCGACAAAGAAAAGTTTGAACGACGCCTCGCTATTCTGCTCGACGGCAAGGTTCATTCGGCTCCGAACTTGAAGGAAGCTATCTCGGGGGGTTCCGGCCAAATCACCGGCCAGTTCACCCGGAAAGAAGTAGAAGAGCTGATCAGCGTTTTGAACGCTGGTGCCCTCGAAGTCCCGCTGATCACAACTCCAATCAGCGAATTCACCATCAGCCCACTACTGGGGGCCGATGTTCAGCAAAAGGGGATCACGGCCGTTTTGATGTCGGCCCTCGGGATCTTTGTCTTTATCACAATCTACTACCGGTCGGCCGGGATCGTGGCCGATTTGTGCCTCGTCTTGACGTTAATTCTGGTCATTGGAGCGATGGCGTTCATTGAAGCGACATTCACACTTCCCGGGCTGGCTGGTCTGGTCCTGACCATCGGGATGGCCGTCGATTCAAACGTGCTGATTTACGAGCGTATGCGAGAAGAATTGGCCCGCGGAGCCAGTTTGCGAAGCGCCATTCAAAACGGCTTCGACAAGGCTTGGGCAGCCATTATCGACAGTAACGTAACGACTTTGATTACGGCCGTTATTTTGTGGTTGATCGGGACCGACCAGGTCAAAGGTTTTGCCGTTTCGCTGTTCATTGGTTTGACGGCTGCCATGTTCGCCGTTCTCTACTTCGGGCATCTGTGCTTTGAAGTGATGGAACGTAAGCGATGGGTGACCGACCTCAAGTTCATGCAGTTCATCGGGACGACCAAGATCGATTTTCTGGCCAAGCGAATTCCGGCGTTTGCCCTGTCGGCAATCGTGATTATTGGTGGCCTCGCCAGCATGTATGTCCGGGGGAAGGACAACTTCGACATCGACTTTACCGGCGGAACAATGGTGACCTTTGAATTCACCGAAGGCCATGAGATTGCTGATGTCCGGCAGCGGCTTTCGAAAGCATTCCCCGGAGCAATCAGCGTTGAAAAGCTGACTCTTTCTGGCGAAGAAGCGACCGGCAGCTCAGGCCGGCGGTACCGTATGCGGACAACCGAGCAAAGCCGCACCAAAGTTCGTGAAGGAATCAATACGGCCTTTAGTGAAGGTGGATTCAGTCTGGTGCGAGTCACGCTCGAACATACTCCTCCAACTCTCATCGCGATTGCCACCGACTCGCCGGATGCGGCCTCATCGGAAGTCGCTCGATTTAATGGCGGTCAGGAATCGAAGCTAACTTTTAGTGGTCTCGTCTCTGAAGCAACCGCAACCGACTACGTGGCAGAAGCCTTACGGTCTATCACCAAAGACGGCGGCGCAACCAAGTACGATGCTCCAACCGGGTTGATGGCAGTCAAGGGTGTTGGAACCTCGACTGGCAAAGACAAGTTCAAGGAACACACGTTGCGAGTGCAGCCCGAGGTGACAGCAGAAGATCTGGCAAAAGCCTTGGCTCAGGTAAAGCAGTCATTGGCGACTGAGCCAATCTTCGACGAATTGAACTCGTTCGATACGTCAGTCGCTGGCGAGACCCAGATCAACGCGATCGCTGCCTTGGTCCTTAGCCTGATTGCGATCGTCGTCTACATCTGGTTCCGGTTTGAAAAGCTTTACTTCGGTTACGCCGCAGTCGCTGCGTTGGCCCACGATGCCCTCGTGGTTATTGGCAGCATGGCCATTGGTTCGTACATCAGTATGACGCCGATTGGACCGCTGCTGGGTCTCGAAGACTTCAAAATCAATATGGGCTTTATCGCGGCTATTTTGACGATTATCGGGTACTCGCTGAACGATACGATCGTGATTTTCGATCGTATCCGCGAGATCAAGGGGAAGAACCCGAACATCACTTACGACATGATTAACCTGTCAGTGAACCAGACGTTGTCGCGAACCATCCTGACCGCCCTCACCGTCTTTATCGTGGTGGTGGTCCTGTATGCGTTCGGCGGAGAAGGAATTCACACCTTCGCCTACTCCTTTATCGTCGGGGTTGTGACCGGGACATACAGTACCGTCTACATCGCCAATCCAGTCCTCTACTGGCTGGTAAGCAGTAACCCAAGTCCGGCCAAGAAGGCTGCTGCTTAACGATGGCTTGAGCCAACTCGGGGGACAATCTTGCCCCCCGTTTGGCTGAGCTGAATTTTGCCTTACTCCGTCGAGTGTCAGACTCAGACATAGCTCAACTGTGCTGACCGTTAACGAACATCGACGCGGTTTCGATCGTCTGTCGTTAGCCAGGCCAGCATTGAGTCCCGCCGTCAACGCGTAGCACTTGGCCCGAGACAAATTGGCCCATGGGGCCAGCAAAAAACTCGACGACCCGGGCGACTTCGTCGACCAGGGCGATTCGGTCGAGCGTTCCATCCTCAACCAACCGCGCCTCCGAGCCTTGCCCGGTCCCCAAGTAACGGCCAGTGCGAGTATCCCCCGGGGCAATGGAATTGACCGTTACGTTGAATGGTCTCATCTGCATGGCAAGGCATCGGGTGTACTCCACAACCGCTGCCTTGGCTGTTGAGTAGATTGCCCCCCGTTCGCTCCCACGAAACGCTGCGATCGAACTGATGGTAACGATCCGCCCACTTCGCCGGGTCATCATGCCGCTCGCGACTCTCTGACAGACGAAGATCGTGCTCATCAGGTTTCGTTCAAGCACTGCCCGAACGTCTTCCGTTTTGATCGCGACGGCATCATTCGGGTTCGGCTTTCCACCGGCAGCTGCAATGTCTCCCCCCGCGTTGTGGACCAGAATTTCGACCGGACCAAGTTGTCGCTCAACTTCCTCTACCGCCCGGGCCACGTCCGCTGGCCGGGTTAGGTCTCCTAGGACCCGCACCGTCCTTACGCCAAATTCAGCTTCGATTTCAGCCGCAGTGGCCGTTAAGGTCGTCCCCTCGCCATACTCAGCCGGGCCGTTTTCCCGCATGCCGTGGATTCCGATCGAAAATCCCATCTGAGCCAGATGCTCTGCAAATGCCCGCCCCAGTCCACGACCTGCACCTGTGACAAGTGCCACCCTCTGAACGTTCATAGAGAAATCCCCGGAAGTGTCATACCAACCAGACTTAAGTTGTTTTTCACAAGAGTGTTACATCAAACTACAACAGCAATCTTGCATTTGCTTACGTGACTTTGACGAGGATAACGGACAAATCGCCTGGTGAGAATAACCGGCCTGATGCCGAGCGATTTGGCAGTTCCGGTCGACTCGATTTCGATTCTCTCGCCGTCAGATTCGCGAGAATCCGACTTTACCTTCAGGTTGCTACGGCAGGAGGTTTCGTCATAACCGAACGAATTGAATCTGTCGATAAGTGCCGGATGCCTGCAAAGTTCAGGCGACTTGGGACGAACGGGCAAAGAAAGACGGCCTTGGAGGGTTTTCATAATCCTGATAGGTTTCGAATCGTAACGGGTTTTGTGACACAACGTTGATGCGCATCAACAATGATTTAGTTTCATCCGAGCGTTACGCGTCTGCGATGGATTGAGGCTCTGCAGGGTGAAGTAACAAGGGTTGTTCCACGGTCATTGCATTGCTCGAGTCAAGCAGAACAGGACCGGCCAATCTGCGAGAGGTCGGAAGTCAAAATCGATGTTGAATAGCTTTAGATCATCACTGGTCCCTAGCGAGACGCACCGGGCCCTCCCAACTTGGATACCGCGCGCGGTATCTGATTGCGCCATCCGGTTTTGGACCAGTAGGCTCCTCGCCTTCTGGCTGGCGCTGGGACTGGCCTGCCAATGTGTCACTGCGGCCGAACTCCCATTCATGGACGCAACCGATTCGGGCTCGATTGTTGAGTGGCTATCGCCAGTTGGAGGAGTAACCAACCGGCCCGGCATTTTGTCAGTCGCGACTCGGCTGAAGTCAGAACTGAGGACCGCTGTTTCCCGTGGTCAGTCAGACGACGACTACCTCGACTTGAATTACGTCTCGCCGACTTATGGTCCACTCAATAGGAGTATGGCTGACCCCTTAGGCTATGACGACAAGGTTGAGCCATTGTTTGGTAACGACGACGCTCAAGGGGAAACGTGGGCCTGGCATTTGATGCCCGAAGGGTTGATGTATAAGTCATACTTGGCTGGGGAAAAAGAACCTCGGATGTCGACCGCCTTTTTGTATCCATCAAAAGGGGAGGTCAATTGGGATTCGGTCTTAGGGGGACGCGTTGGACTATTGCGATATGGTACTGGTCGCGGAATTCAGCCCGAAGGTTGGCAATTTGACGTTGAAGGGGGTGCGTTCCTGCGCATGCAACCTCAAGAAGAGCGCGATGTGAAGGCAGTCGACTTCCGCATCGGGGCACCCATTACGTATCGCGAAGGGCCGTTTCAATACAAGTTTGGCTACTACCACATTAGCTCGCATCTGGGGGATGAGTTCCTGCTCAAAAACCCGGGCTTCCCACGGCGAAACTACAGTCGCGATTCTCTGGTCCTCGGGATGGGATACTTCCCTATCGATGAATTGCGACTCTACTTCGAAGTCGGCTGGGCCTTTTACACGACCGGTGGCGCGCTACCTTGGGAAATTCAAACCGGGATTGAGTGGAGTTCGAATCGACCCACCGGCTGGCGCGGCGCGCCGTACGCTGCAGTCAACGTACACCTGCGCGAAGAAACCGATTGGGGTGGAAGCATCAACATCATCGCCGGTTGGCAATGGCGTGGTTCAACCAGCGACCACCTCTTCCGCACGGGTATTCAGTTCTTCAATGGGGCAAACAATCAGTACTCATTCCTGGGTGACAACCAGCAAGTGGTCGGATACGGGATCCGGTACGACTACTAACCTGCCTTGCAAGCAGGCGTCCCTTCACGTGTGGCGGTTGCTGACGAGCCTAGATCCAGCCCCATCACAGCCCGATTGCTTACTGCAATGAGCGTGCCTGCTATTGATAGCAGACCTGTAACGAGCGAGGGCCACCTCATCAGGCGCGCCTAAGCCGAATCATTCGCGTTACTGATGATATTCGACAAGACATCAATGAGTTCAGAGTCTTGCGACACATCGGCCAATAACACGCTGTTTCTGTGTGTCGGTGGACGGTCATCAGAAAACAATCTATTGATTTTCCGCTGAGTGATCAGCGAGAGCGAATGGCGCTGCATCTTGTCGCTTTGCAACCCAACCAGCATGGCGACTGGTGGGGACGCCCGACATCAATAATCCGGCCCAAAGCCGCTCAGAGCCAACACCGGAACCCGCCTACCAGCGCCGGCCGAGAGCTAGCAGGGCTTTCGCTTTGTTCGAAATGCGTTTGTGCCGGGGGGCTGTTCTAGAAGCCCCCGGGCTAGAAACACAACGCATTGGGGGCTTCCGCATTGCGGAGCGCCCCGCCCCTAAGGTTGACATTGCCTAGCCTCAAGACAAAGGCCCTGGAGAATTGGGCCTCTTCACGCTGGCTCTTGCCGAAATCGTCACGGCAATACGTCTCAACCCCCGTCAGCCCCGACCTGAAGCGAACAAAACGAACCATAAGTCACTTTGCAGAATAGGCTTATGGCCATTTTCCAACTCAAAGAATACTGTCAGCTCAGTAAATTTTTTCAAATACAGACAAAATATCTATATTTCAGATTGACGATAAAGACGCCATGTCTATATTCGAAGGAGTGGTTTGTTCCCTCTGCCGATTCCTCCCATTTAGGGTAGAAAATCATGGCTTCTGCAAGTCTGCTTCGATCGACGGTTCGATCTTTGGGTTCCGTTGCAAGGACCGGTATCGAACTCCTGCTGGCAATTGCCGCGTTGGTGGCGGCCCCATTCCTGATTGCCCAGCTCTACTCGGCCGCGACCGATGGGCCAATCGCCAAAGCAGCCGCTCCAGCAAAATCACCACACCTCGTCCGTTCTGCCTACCGGGTGGCACTGACTGACTGGGTCCTGCTCAGTCAGCATGGCGAAACAACCGAGTTGGTCAACGCCATCAATGGAGACATCGCAGCAAGTTGGCAGCTTCCGGAAACACTCATTACTTCGGTCTCAGCAACTCGCGATGGTCAACAACTTCTGGCAACCATTGATGGGGGGAAACTGATTTACTGTGATAGGTCTTCAGGACCAAACTCGCCCTGGTTAGCAATCCCCGACCGGCAACTAGTTAGCCAAGCCATTTTGGCTCCCAAGGGTGACAGGGCCTTCCTGCTACTTCAAACGGCTGAAGGAGAGGTTGTCGAATCAGTAGCAGTCGGCGACGATTGGGAACTGAATCAGCAGACCACCGAATTCACCAGGTCGCCAGGAACCAGACGAATCGCCCTGTCTCCGTGTGGCGAATGGTTGCTTGGTCATGACCGAGACGGTAATTGGTTTATCTGGGATGCTGATACAGGAGCGATTGCTCAATGCGGCATGTACCCTGCACTGGGAAACGGATTATCGTTGGAATGGTGGCCAGACAGTCAGGGATTTGTAGCGGGGGACTGCTACGGTTGCGTACGCAGCTTTTGCAGACGGACTGACTCCGTTCTTTGGCAGACGAATTGTGGGCCGTCGGCTGTCGGCAAGTTAGCAGTGACAAACGGGCCAGCCGACGTATTCAAAGTCGTGTTGGCCACAATTGCCGGAGAAACATTAGTGATTGACAGCAGCTCGGGCCAAGTCGTCACTCGCCTTCGCGTTTCGGACGGGCCCATCAGGCTCATCCATGTTGGTGAAGCAGCAGATATCCTCGTTACGATCGATGCTTCGGGAACCATTCGCAGATGGGAGATTCTTACAGGACGGGCGATGCCGGAGCGAGTCTAGCGACGATAACCATTATCTTGGGCAATGCCTGCAAGCCGCATTTGCCAAGTGACTTCTTGGTACGGAAGCCCTGCAATCAATCGTAACCTTATCGCTCAGAATTAACGGCCCGTTACACCGCCGGCTTGATCGTCAATAGCGAGCACATCACCGCTGGAAGAAGGCGTTCGGCGGTATTGCCAATCACGAGGCCTGGCAAGCCGCTGCGGCCTTTCGTCCCCATAACCAACAGGTCAACTTCTTTCTCTTCCAGGAAGCCGGGAATCACAACCTCGGGTTCGCCGTCAAGCAACTGCAACTGGACACCATGCTGGACGGCTCGATAGTCGGTGCTGGCGATTTGCTCCTTCAGCTTTTCGTGGGCTACGTTCCTCTCTTTGTTCTGATATTCAGACAGGCTCGACTCGGCCACACCCACCGATTCGAGATAGCGCAGCGATGGATCGTTCACCGCATGCAGGACATACAGTCGGGCAGACAAGATTCGAGCCAGCGCGATGGCCTCTTCGAGCGCTTCTTTTGAGTAAGGACTGAGGTCGGTCGCAACGGCAATTTCGAGAATCTCGCGAACGTTGCCGGGCTTGACGATCCAGACCGGAGTGGGACTTGATCGAATCAGCTTTTGGGAAGTGCTGCCAAACAGGAACCGCGTCGATTCACTGCGGTTGCGGGTACCAACAATAATCAAATCAGCCTTAATGGCAGTACTTCGTTCCATCATGGCGTCGGCCGGACTTCCGTACAGCACCTCGCAAGTCGCTGCAACTCCCGCAGACTCGGCCTGTGACTGCAACTTCTTCAATTGCTCCAAAGCGACGTCAGCGACCGACCGCAACAAATGGGCATGATCCTCAGCAATTCGGGCAGCCGCTTCGGCGCTGATTTGCAGGACAGTCACAAAGTCGAGCTTCGCACCAGCTTTCTGAGCCAGCTGAATAGCTTGCGAAACACCAGCCGCCGACGCTTCGTTGATTTCCCCGGCAGCTAAGCGATCGCCCTGGTGCAAGTCGACCCCAACCAACACTGTTTTTACAGTTCGCATCGCAATGCCCTTTAATTTCTCGGTCTTAATGGAGAGCCGAAAGCAACGTTCCCGCGTTTAAACATACGACGTTCAAGTACCGAGGGCCAACGGTGTTTCACTGCAATTACTCAGCGAAATTGGTTGTACGCGGAATGCCTCCCAGCCGGCTCCGTTGGTCCATCACCGCCACGCAACAACATTAGTTGTTTACATGTGGCATTGTTACCACATTCAGGTTTGACTTCCTCCACAAAAGTCGGCTTAACAACCAGTGCGCGGTAAGAAGTGTTCAATTTGCTTATCACGGCGTTAATGAGATTGAGAAAAAATTGAAATGATTGTCACCTCACCGGTCATGTAAACGTACCAGATCGCCTCCTGAGTTTGCACCACAAGGTCCTGTGAGCAAAGGCTTTGCGATCTCGAAAGATATCGATGTAAACCATTCCGAGCATTTGGCATCGATTATGCCGCCTCTGTCAATCGGGGAGATTAAGCTGGTTCAATCGGTTGAGCCCCCGATGCCGGGTGTAACAAATGCCACTCCTTTGCGGAGTCCCCAGTTGATGAGGTCGACAGCTTTGGCTGACAAAAAGCAGTAGCCGACTTTAGCAAGCAGCCGCAACCATTCGTAAGAGGGGTTTCTACCGTTCACGCGGTGTCAACCTTGTTAAGCGACTGCGCGCCAGGTGTGTCAAGCAGGCTGGACATCCAGCACTTGACTGTCGCCAACTGACAACATGCGACAACGGCTCGCTCAGAGATCGATGCCCGCTGCAGACATCTCTGCAAAGTGTTGGGCAGCAAGGACCTTGCAACTTGCGCATGGCTCCGTGCGGTCGCATGATGCTGCGATAAGTCCCCCAATTGGTCCGCACCATCGCTTATCGGCATAGGTGGTGCTACCGCCAAGTTGCGACCTGAGAGCCTCACTGACTGCGCTCCTTCTGGATGACCCACACTCAGATGCGGTTGGAGAGTCTTTTACGTTCGTTTGCTGCGCAGCACGTTCCGCACGGTGGCCACCAAAGCGGAGCAGTCTATTGAACGAAGACCATGTTGGTCATTCGTCACATCCAAAATCTACAAATTGCCAAGGGTTTCTCACATGCTGCGTCAGTTGCTCAACGATGAGAGCGGTGCGATCATTTCCGCCGAACTCGTTCTGGTTCTCACTATCCTCGTTATTGGCGTTATCGTCGGTCTGGCCGAAGTGGCTAAGGCGATCAATACCGAATTGAACGACATTTCGAACGCGATTGGTCGTCTCGATCAGTCGTACTTCTTCACCGGTTACAAGTCGGGCACCGGTGGCGCTAAGGTCATCGCCGAAACTCCAGGCAGCCGTTATGTCGACGGTGTTGATGATTGCGATCTGAACGGTACCTGCGAAATCGTTTGCGGTGCCGGGAACATCCCAGGCGGCGAAGGTCAGTAGTCTTGGCTCGCGTGGAGGCTAGCTCTTCACGCTGGTTGAATCTGAGTCGACGCGGGTACTGATTCGATTGAGTCAGTACCCGCTCTTCTGCGTCCACCCTGTTGATCTCAAGTAGCAACGACTCTCAATACGTTTCACGACCACCCTACTTAGTAATCTCACTCACCTAGTAATTCGCAGGAAACATAATGGGCCGGACCGTATCGTTAATGGGCAATCTTTGGACCGATGAAACAGGCGCCATTCTGTCGGCAGAGCTGGTTCTGATCTTGACCATTCTGGTTCTGGGGACAATCGTGGGACTGGCTGAAGTCGCCAAGGCAGTCAATACCGAACTCAACGACGTCTCAAACGCGATTGGTCGATTGGATCAATCCTACTTCTTCGCTGGTTACAAATCGGGAACGGGCGGAGCAAAGGGAATCTCTGAAACTGCAGGCGCCCGTTACACCGATGGCGTTGATGATTGCGATTTGAACGGGACATGCGAAATTGTCTGCAGCGGCAGCAATTGCAATACTCCGACGAACGAAGGCAATCAATAGCGACTGCTGCTACTCTGGTGACTGTGGCTTGGCCGCTCGTTCGATGCGGCCCCACAGGTGGCCACCAACTGCGTCGTGCTGCCAAGTTCCGGCATAGCGGTCTTTGTCGATCAAGACGCGTGTTGAAAAGGTTCCCAACAGTGGGATCGTCACTTCATCAAGTGACATCACCGGGGTTGTTCCGGCCCAATCAACCATGATAGGGACCGGGACATTGACATCGTGCTTCCCGTACTTGATGCGGGAAGTGATTAGCCATTTCCTCTCAGCCAGCTTTTCGACCGACGCAATTTCATACCGCTCGGGCTGTTGCCCCTTATCATCGCGGCCGGCAATCGTGAAATGTCCCACGAGAGTCGCTCCCGTAAGCTGGTCGACAAATTGCTTCTCGTGAGGTAACAGTTCGACCGCCGGGGTTTCCTCTGGCGATGCGGCTTCTCTGGCAACAATTGGCTCCGCTGCAATGCGGCTTGTCTGGTTGATCGAGGTAAACGCAATCACTTGCCCCAGCACAACCAGATAGCCAAATCTCTGCCAGGTTCTTCGGGCGGGGGATTTCCGCATGCATGACTGTGCGGTTTGTAGCAGATTGTCTCGATTCATGATTTGCTCCATTGGGTACTTGGCTCGATTTAAAGAGTCTGTTTGGCGATTTCCGGGTTGTTCCGATCGACCTGTTATCTCGCTGGATACATTCTAAGCTGCCACATCAACCCGCAGCTGGCAAGTGAAGCCGACTTGCAGCAAAACGCCCGGGGCGAGAACATCCAGGCCTCGTGGGTAGAGGTATCTGGATCACTTCTCTGCCCGGTTTCGAAGTCAGCTCCTGAACCCTGGTGCGAAGTATACTGATGAATTCGCCGCAGCCTCTCAATGATTTGTTAACCCCTGCCACAGATCAACCTAAACCCGCTGATTCGCCGGGCAGCCAGGCTTCTTGGGGAGAACTTCCACCCTTGGCAGAATTGACGGAATCGCTGCTGAGCTTGTGCAAGGTGGTAGCCAAGTTGCGTGGCCCCGGTGGCTGCCCGTGGGATAGGGCACAGACGCTTTCAACAATCGTTCCTCATACCATTGAAGAAACATTTGAACTGATCGAGGCGATCGAGACAGGTAAGGATGAAGAGATTGTCGAAGAGCTGGGGGATGTTCTTCTGCAGGTTTTACTCGATTCGCAGATTGGCGCAGACGAGCAGCGGTTCAATCTGGTTGATGTGGCGAGCGTCCTGACAGCCAAGTTGATTCGGAGACATCCGCATGTCTTTGGAGATGTCGAAGCCGCGACCCCTGCCGAGGTCAGTCGGAATTGGGCTGCGATCAAGTCGACGGAGAAAGACCGGATGTCGATGTTCGATGGATTACCGGTGGAGTTGCCTGCCTTAGCCAAAGCAGCCCGTCTGTCGGCCAAAGCAGCCACCCATGGTTATGACTTCCCACAGCGGGAAATGCTGTTTGATAAGTTGACGGAAGAGCTGCGTGAACTTTCAGTCGAGTTGTTCGAGGCTGAGGCGCCCCCGTTTGTACCAGCCGGGGTTTCAGCGAAGCCAACAATCGATGCACCATTACCAGCAGAGCAGCATGCTCGCGCCACTAGCGAGCTTGGCGATGTACTCTTTGTTGTCGCTAATATTGCACGGCGATACGGGATCGATCCGGAAGCGGCATTGCGAGCCAGTAATCGTAAGTTTGAGCGTCGCGTGCGGGCGATCGAAACAGCGATAGGCTCTCAAGGTCGAGCCATGCGGGATGTAGCGCTCACCGAATTGGAAGAGGTTTATCAGGCGGTCAAGCGTGGCGAACAATTACTACCGCGATAGCCCGTAATGCCTTCGAATCCATGCCTAATTTGCAAGCACGACGACCTCGTTCACAGCACAATTGCACCTCGTGTTCTTTTTCTTCAAATGCGCAATCGCTTAAGCAAAAAGCGTTTAAGTGATTGAATCGCCGTGAACGTCATTTAGTTTTTGCATTTGGCACAACTGATGCTCCCCAATTGTCTGTCCGAATCCCGGTCGTCATGACCCGGTTCGCACTTCTGTTAGTCGCTGACAGGCCCTCGTAGTCCGCAACTCACTCTCTCCGGAGTTGCCTTGGTGCCAAACCGAAATCGGTTTTGTGGCCCGTGACGTTCGACCATGCCGTTGTGACTTCACACAGATGAGGTGCCAACTCAGTTTGGCAATTCATCTGGTCCCAAAACCAGAGTCGCCGCGCCAGGTTTGCGGCTGCTGCAATTTGCACGGTTGATGCCAGGTCCATTTGGCTCACTCGGGAACTTCCCGCTCAGGCCATTTTGGATTGGTATCCCTTTTGGGAGAGCGAATTCGTGTTCAATTCAATGAATGATTCATGGAGCGTCGGTTCAGGTAAAGAGCACATCAAACAGGCCAACCTTGGTCATCGCTTCCAACACATTTCCAGGAAGGGGTTTGCGAAACTGGAAGCCGTGTTGCTGATCGGGTTGGTGAGTTTGTGTATGCAAGTTGCGGTGTGGTGCTTTACCAATCAATCTCTGCCATATCAGCCAGCCGCTTCAAGTTCCACACGGAATACGGGGATTCGCTTCCTTTGGAAAGCAGTCGACGGTCAATCAGCTTGGGTTTTCAGGTCCGATTCCCGTCTAGAGAAGCTGGAATTGATTCGGACCTCACCAGAAAAAGCCAATGATCCCACGGTCAGCTATCGTGTATGGGGGCCTGCGGCCAGGCGCTGTGGAAGCCTCGCTATTGACCACTGGTTTGCTCATCAGAGTGGGGAAGG
>JAIXVG010000501.1 GCA_027483145.1 Planctomyces sp. | reverse complement strand
CCAAACATGAATCGCTGACCACTTCCAGCCGGAATCTTCAGTTCCCGCTGATGAGGCCACGCCGAAAAATCTGGCTTCAAATTCCTTAGCGACAACTGATAGCTGAACTTCTCTCCGCCAAATCCCCGTGCATCCTGCACCTTGATGAAGTACCGACCCGTCACCGGAGCCGAGAAAGTCAGCCGCGAATCAGTCCCCAATTCTCGCTCCGAGTCATCATCGTTCATAAAGTAAACAGGAAAAATGGGTAGCCCGTTATCAATCAGCGGCGTTTCGGGCAAGTAGGCCTCAACAATATAGGCCGGTTCCTCTTTCGCATGTGCACTTCCTGACGTATCGAAATAGTTATGTCGCGACCCAAAACCGGGATACATAAAATAGCCCGAGTCAGGACCACGCGGTGCCCGATGCAGCTTCATCACCTCACCACCGATGTATAGGAACTGATTCAGATCCATCTCGCTCCAGTACTCAAGCCGCACTTCCAGTTCAGTGCTATTCACCGGGCGAAACGTAATCCAGGAATCCCGCACCGCTTGCAACTTGGCCCGCAAGACCGGTTGACCCTGTTCATCGACAATCGAAATCCGCGTATCAGCCGCCGAACCCGATCGACTGGCATTCGTCTCAAACACCACTGGCTGATCAATTGCGGCATCAAAGGCGTACCAGTCTTCATCACCCGCAGTCCCCAGGACTCCAGTAGCCGTCTCGCCGACCTTAATGACCTTGGCGGCTGCAACACCTTCATTCGGTTCCTGTTCGGCGATTGTTTCACCCGCAGGAGTCGCTGCCAAATGGTTCCCGGCCACCGTTCCATCCAGCGGCGTCGCCCGCTGCTGCACTTCAAACCAGGCGGGATTAACCGTAACCGTCTGAAGCTCGCCATTCATCTGGCCAATGAGCAGTCGTTCTCCATCAGCCGAGAACGCAATCGCCGTCGGCCAATCAGCTTGACGTTCGAGTAGCGCTACCTCAGTAAACTGTCCTGTCTCCCAAATCTTCACGCGGCGATCTTCTGCAGTCGTCGCCAGCAGTCGTCCTGTCGGATGAAACACCACTTTCAGTAGTGGCCCTTCGTGAGCAAACCGAGTCAGATCGAGCGGATTGGTTCCTTCAACTGCCGTCGCAGAAAGTGACCAGACCCGCAATCGATTATCGACTCCCCCTGCCAGAACCCGCTTTCCGGCCGGGTCAAACGCAACCACGTACTGTTCTTTGGCGGGCTGAGAAAACGTATCGAGCCGTGTCCCGCTGGCCACATCCCAAATCTTGACCGTGCGGTCCCCACTCGCCGAAGCCAGAATCGAACCTTTCGGCTGAAACGCCACACTATGCACTGCGTCGTTATGCCCAGTCAGAGCCTTGATCACCTCACCACGCACTGCATCCCAGATCACGATCTGCCGGTCATACCCGGCCGTGGCAATCCACCGGTTATCATCACTGACCGCCGCCGCATACAGGCTGTCGCGATGGGCTCCCATCAGCGTTGGGCCGCGCGACCAATCGCTTGTTTTCCAAATAGTCGCTTCCCCAGTTAATCCCGTTTCACCCGAAACGACCACCAATAAACTTCCATCAGCCGACAAGGCCAATTCATTCACACTCCCTGCATGCCCCGAAAGGATGGTCGGCTCACTCGCACCAACCGTGGTGACTTCGACTCCCGTTGTGCGGGCCACCGCCGTCCAGTCCCCCTTGGGGCTGACGGCAATCGCCGTGATTGGCAACTTCACCTGGGCCTGCATTCTAATCGTGGGGGTAACCAGTCCTTGGGCAGCCAATCCACCAGCCGGAGGCTGAGCACCAGCATCCAGCCACGCCTTAAGGACCAGCAGCTCTTCTGCATTAAAGCCCGCCCCTTCTGGCGGCATCTTCGGTTCTTCAAGACCACTCGCCAGACGATACAGCCGACTCGCATCAGCCGGTTGCCCGACAGCAATCGCCGCTCCCGTCTGTCCCCCCTTGAGCATCCGGGCATAGTCCTCTAGCACAATCCCCCCATTGGGATCAGCCGCACTATGGCAGCTATTGCAATGCTTCCGAAACAGTGGCAGGACATCCCGATTGAAGTCGGGGGTCTCCGCCGCCACCGCAGCAGATCCACTGACCAACAGCAGGGCAATCGCGATCGATCGGTTGATAAATGGCATAAAAAACCTCGGAGGCATAACTAACGTGGAATTCGATGACTCAGCGACCGTCATATCTTGATTCTTGTTTTGTGTGCCACTGGCTATGCCAGTGCTCTGCAAACGGCATGTAGGGTGCGGCTTGCCGCGCCAAAAAAATGTGGCAACCCATTTCGCAGGGCGTCTCTATCCTGGCACTAATGCTGGAACAAGAACTCGCGGCTGCTTAGGACGCTCCAATACAAATCTTCCAGTACCTGACGCCGTTCCTCGGTCGAGGCCCCACCCAAAATCGCTTCGAACTTGGCCCGCTCTTTCTCGGTCGGCAACCGCGACAGGGCCGACAAGTACAAGTCATTCACAATCTCAGTTGTGCTGGTATTCGCCGCAATTTGCTTCGCAATCTTCCCTTCAGCATGCTCCAGTTTTTCCACAAACGTCTGACCATTCATCAAGTGCAACACCTGGGTCATGCTTGTCTCAGTCGCGCGCTCGCACTCGCAGGTCAGCAGGCGGTCGGGCCGGCCAAACGTTTCCAGAAAGTACGAATTGACGGCCGCATCTGGTAACTGCAGCGCTCGGGTCCCCGCAGGGTAGTCCTTGAACGGAGTCGGAACCCCCGTGCAATTCGCAATCGCATCGAGCAGTACCTCGGCTGCAAGCCTTCTCGGATAGTGATGCGAATAGAACCGCTTGTCCCCTTCGTTGCCGGGAACCGGATGACTCGACCGGGCATACGCCTCCGATAGCAAAATCTCGCGCATCAGCCACTTAAGGTCGTATTGATGGGCGACCATCTGCGCGGCCAATGCATCGAACAACACTGGATTGCTCGGAGGATTGGTCAGCCGCAGATCATCGACTGCTTCCACCAGCCCCACCCCCATGAAGTTGGCCCAGACACGATTGACAATTGCCTTGGTGAAATAGGGGTTCTCAGGGGATGTCAGCCACTTCACGAGATGTTCGCGACGATCACGCGGATCATCAAACGCCAGGGGTTCTCCATCCAGCGGGGCTGGCGGTTGAGGCTTACCTGTGCGAGGTTGCAATAGTTCGCCCGAAGTCGCCAGGTAGATCGTGCGGTTTCCGTCCCCATTCCGGAAATCGCCTCCCCAACCCTTACCTCGTACTCGGGCAAACAGACTGGCCATCCCGTAGTATTGATCGTTCGTCCATTTCTCCAAGGGATGATCGTGGCACTTCGAGCAATTGATCGACATCCCCAAAAAGGCCATCGACACCGTTTCCGACATATCCTGCGGGTCTTGATGGAGGGCAAAGAAGTTCGCTGCACCGTTCTCAAATGTGCTCCCCTGAGCCGTCACTACCTTGCCGACAAACTTATCCCACGGCACGTTTTGCTCGACCTGCTCTCGAATCCATTTGTAGTAGGCCTTAATCGCATCAGGTCGTAACCGCTCCCCCGAAATCAGCAGCAAGTCCGACCATTTGTACGCCCAGTAATCGATGAACTCGCTCCGCGACAGAAGCTGGTCGACCAGCTTGGTCTTCTTCCCCGGATCGGTATCTGCCAGGTATTGAGTCGTCTCCTCAACGGTCGGCAAGACACCAATCGTGTCGAGATAAATCCGCCGCAGAAATTCCGAATCGGTCGCTAGTCCGCTGGGAGGAATGTTCAGCGTCTTCAGCTTGGCGATGATCTCGCGATCAATCAGGTTATCTTGCCGAGCAGCGGCAAAAACTTGGGGATCGACCGCCGTCGTCTGCGGCACCGTCACTGTTGCCGTGACGTTCTGCGCCAGATACCAGCCGACAATCGCCCCTTCGCCCGATCCGGTGACGGTCACCTTCCCGCGCTCGTCGACGGAACAAACCGCGTGATTGGTCGCGGTATACTTCACATTGCGCGTAACATCTTCGACATGCCCATCACTAAACCTGGCCATGACGACCATCTGCTGGATCGCTCCCACCTCTTGGCGGCTGGCTTTGGGAAAAATCTCCAACTGCTCGATCCGTGGATCGCTCACTGACGGACCTGGGTACCCCTGAGCCAGCCAGGTTGCAATGACGTCATACTCCGGCGATCCGACATCAAACCGCACGCCCCCCTTATGAGGAATCGTGCCGGTCGGCTTCGTCAGAATCAAACTGCGGCCAGGGTCCCCCGGAACGATCCGCCGCCCCTTCGCCTGACGCGTAATCGAAAGAAAATCAATTTCGGGATCGTAACCCCGCAGTGAAAGCTTGAAGCCCCCCTTCCCGGCCGTCGCCCCGTGACAGGCCCCCATGTTGCAACCCGCCTTGCTAAAGACCGATTGAACATGGTTACGGAAGTTGACCTGATGGTCGACAGCCGCGTTCTCCACGATCAGCGGAATCCCAGCCGCCACGCCATCGACCATAGCCGTGATGGTGGTTTGCCCATCCTTCTTCGGAATCACAATTCCTTCTTCAATCGTCGCAATTTCAGGATTGGCAATCGTCCACAAAATGGGGGCGGTCACTGGCGAACCAGTAATCCCGTCCTTCTCCTGTTGGACCAGCAGCCGTTGCCGAGCAACCGAACTGCTCAGCTTCACTTCAGGTGGAAGAATCGTGATTTGGGCGTGGGCCATTGCACACTGGGCAATTAACAGGAGCGCCGGCACGGCACACATGAGTTTCCGTAGTTGATGGATGTGCATCGAAAGTGCCTTTAATTCTGTAGGGTGCGGCTTGCCGCACCGCTCAACAAACACGCGAGCATCGATAATCGTGATAGTGAAACTTGAAGATGGTGCGGCTCGCCGCACCCTGCAAATCCGATAAACGCTTGGCGTTAGCTAAAGAGTTCGTAAATCGGCTTAAAGCCCGAATCGACCAGCGGAAACGGCCGCGACGCGGGGCCGGGCAAATGGTCTTCCACATTAAAGCCCAGGCTGTGGTAAATCGTGGCCATGATTTCTGGTGGCGTTACGGGACGCTCTGCTGGATAGCCACCAATCGCATCGCTGCGACCAATCACCCGGCCTCCCTGCACGCCACCCCCAGCAAAGTAGACCGTCCAGCATTGCGGCCAGTGATCGCGACCCCCAGCAGGATTCACGCGCGGCGTCCGGCCGAACTCAGAAACATTGCACACCAGCGTATCGTCCAATAGACCTCGCTCCACCAGGTCAGTTAGCAAAGCGGTATAGGCCTGATCGTACATCGGTGCCACGATGTTCTTCATCCCTTCAATCGACGTGAACGGAGCAGTCCCGTGAATGTCCCAAGTCACTTCGTTGAAGACGGTTAAGAAGGTGTTCACCGTAACAAACCGGACACCTGCTTCAACCAATCGCCGTGCCAGCAGGCAACACTGCCCAAATCGGTTTCGACCGTAACGATCGCGAACCTCGGCTGGCTCTTGCTCTAAGTCGAACGCAGCCCGTGCCTGAGGACTGTTAATCATCCGGAAGGCGTTCTCGAAGCCGCTATCAAGCAGCTTGGCATTCTCGTTCGATTCGAACGTTGTCAGCGTACTGTCAACCACTTCACGCAGTTTACGACGGCGATCGAGTCGCGCTTCGCCAATCTGCTGAGGTGGCAGTAAGTCGGGAACTTTGAAGTTCGCGACCGACGGGTCGGCGTTGAGGGCAAACGGATCGTAGGCTTTTCCCAAGAATCCACCCGCCTGGCCATTGGGCAAGCCACCTCCCCCTGCTCCCATCAGTTCGGGCAGAACCACAAACGGGGGTAAATCGGTCCGGCGACCCATAATATAGCTGGTCACTGCCCCGGCATGCGGCGTGTTGGTCCCCCCGGTAAAGAATCGCCCCGTCTGCATCATCTGCCAACCGGCATCATGGACTGCGGGCGAATTGTGATTGCAGCTTCGTACCAGCGAAAACTTATCGGCCAACTCGGCATGCTTAGGAAAAATCTCGCTGATGAAAATGTCTGGCGACTTGGTCGCAATCGCCTTAAATGGCCCACGCACTTCCCGAGCGGCATCAGGCTTAGGGTCGAACGTATCGAGCTGGCTGGGAGCACCCAGGTTAAAGATCATGATGACCGAGCGCTTATCATGCCCCTTCTTTAAGGTCGAAGCCTGCGCTTCCATTTGATAAAGCTGAGCTAGTGAAAGACCGGCGGCACCCAATGTCCCCACCAGCAGAAAGTCGCGGCGAGTGGAGCCGTTGCACATGTGGGCCGATCCACGGCCAGTTAAGTTAAGCATGGTTCTAGTCCCTGTTAGTCGGGGTGTTAGGAAAGCTGGTGTATCAACAGGTCTTGTTTTGTGACGATTGCAATCGGGTTGGCGGTCGACTTACGTCACAACCGACAATTTTCGGCGTGGTGAATCAAGAGCACCATCGCAATTGGTCAAT
>JAIXVG010000250.1 GCA_027483145.1 Planctomyces sp. | reverse complement strand
TGAAAGTTTAAGCTAGGCTCATTTATTTCCTTTGGAAACAGCGATGGGTAAAGCCAGCGCGAACACCAGTGCCTTGCAACTCCCAATCGCGTCTTCCTGTACGACCTGAGAGTCCTGGCGAGAATGTTCTTTGGTGCTAAGTCCGACTGCAAACGGTAGTGCTTTAAGCTAAACTCGTGAAGCTTGTATGTTTCGAACTCCGTGATGTCCAGATAGACTGGAACATCGTACTCAATGGAGAGTCGCCTGCCGAAGGCATATTGAAACAACTGATTTCCAAGTCCACCAGTAAGCCCAACGATAACCACGTGGATCGCTTTCTTTTCAATGACCAGAGCCATCGCATCGAAGTCTGTGCCGTTTACTTCTTCATCAAGCAACTACTGAGCACTTCCAAATCCATGGAACTCAGTTCCGGGTAGTTTCCGAAGTAGAATCCGCACTCATGAACAAAGTGTGTTCCGGGTAAGGAATACTCATCTGAAACATACTTTCGATAAAACGGCTGTAATTGCATATTGCCTGCAATCACTGGTCGCAATTCAACGCCCGCACCAGCAAACTCTGCAACGTATTGATCGCGAAGTTCAGGCGATTTGCACAGTACAACAAAGGCAAAGCTAGAAACAAAAGTCATATGTGAAGCATCGAGTGCAATAAGATCCGGATTATCCTTTAGGACATTGTTGAGCCTGAGATAGTTCTCCGAACGCTTTGCGATATTCGCGTCCAGCAACTTCAATTGCTGTTGTCCCAAAAAGCCAGTGACCTCGGTCGGCCGAAAGTTATACCCAAGATCATAGAACGTGTATTTGGCCATCATCTCACCGCGGACGCCATGCTGTTTACGCAATCGTGATTGCTGTGTTGCCGTAAGATTGCGATCCCATCCATTTGCCCTGACCATTCTTAGCATTTCCGCCATTTCGGGGTCGTCAACGCAGACCATTCCCCCCTCAATCGTTGACATATGGTGGGCAACGAAAAAGGAAAAACTGGAACAAAGCCCAAAATTCCCTGTCTTGCCAGTAGGCAATTGGGAGCCAAGCGCTTCGCAGTTATCTTCCAAAAGCAATATTCCACGATCAACGCAAGCTGTTTTTATCTCTTCAAGATCACCGGCGAATCCCATTGCGTTTGTAATGAAGAACGCCTTAATCTCGACTTGACGTAGGCGTTCCAACAAGTGGCGCGACATACTATTCAGCGTGTCTGCCTGACAGTCGATTGGTACTGGAATAAGTCCTAACTGAATGATTGGCATGATGTTGGTTGACCAAGTCAACCCTGAAAAACCAACCCGATCACCCGTCTTCAGTCGGCCTAGATTCTTCAAGGCCTGTAGCATGGCCAGATTGGCACTTCCACCGCTATTGAACAAGATGGCATCAGTTCGACCCTGATGGATGGCAAATTCTCGTTCAAACTCTTCACATTGAGATCCCATGCTCAGCCGCGGGGCGTGAAGCACGAAATCAGCAAGTGCCTTTCTTGTTTGAAACTCGTCACAGAATGCAAACTTCATTAATGGAATCACTGTTACATTCCTCCCGCGAGATCTGTTGAATTCTGGTAAATGTGAATCATTTGTTTAATTCCGTCGTTCAAGGAAATAAGTGGCCGGAAGCCAGTTTTGCTGAACATTGAGACATCCAGACATTTCCGCAACATTCCGTCGGGTTTTGACTCATCAAACTCAATACGGCCGGTAAAACCAGCTAGCTTTGAGATGGTCCCTGCAAGGTCCCTAATCGTGATGTCATAACCTGATCCAACATTCACAATTTCCGGTCCATGCTTCAGATCCATAAGCATCACAACAGCTCTAGCCAAGTCGTCTACATGGAGAAACTCTCGCCTTGCATTGCCGGTCCCCCAAACCTGGACCTGCTGGTCGTTGTTGCGGGTGGCATCGACGAATTTCTTAACCAATGCGCTCAACACATGTGATGTCGCCAGATCGAAACTGTCACCAGGTCCATACAAGTTACAAGGCATTGGACACACGACGGACATTCCGTACTGCTTGCAGCAGTACTGTGCCAGTCGAATGCCAGCAATTTTAGCTAGTGCGTAGCCTTCATTAGTCGGTTCCAGCGGTCCGGACAAAAGCATTTGCTCCTGCATTGGTTGCGGACAATCTCGAGGATAAGCACAGGAACTTCCCAAGAAACATAGTTGCCTGCATCCCGTCTTGGCCGCTGCAACAATAACGTTTGATTGAATGGCCAGGTTCTCTACCAGAAACTGCACCGGGAAAGCTCGATTGGCTGCAATCCCTCCAACTCTTGCGGCTGCCAGGTAAACTACATCAGGCCGGACTTCAATAAAGAAACGATCAACCTCGCCTTGTGATTGCAGATCCAATTCACTTCGAGGTATTACGATAATCTCTTGGCCGATTTTGGGCGACCGACGAAGCTCCCGAACAATTGCAGAACCAACCATTCCATTGTGACCGGCAACAAAGATTCTCATCGCGTACAGCCTCAAAATGGTAAACGACTATTCAGATTTGAGACGCCAATTCTCCCAGACAAAAGGGAATTGATACGTTAACACATGTGTTTCAGCCAGCAACAAATGAAGCTGTGCCATGCGTTCTTCGGCCCGCTCAACAAAATCATGAAATTGAATCTGAAGATTTGTAATCGTTTTGACATCGCCACTTCGAATGAGCTCCTCGAGTAAAGGATACTCTCCACCTTCAATGTTAACTTTCATTAACTGAATCGCTGGATTGTGAATCGACTTCAAGAAACGAGTGACCGATCGTAACTCACACATTAACGCTGGCGTTCCCGCATGCCGGAACGCGCTAGAGCGGTCTCCCAAAACCTCAAATGGAAACTGTTGATCTTTGTCGGCCAGACCGAATTCAAACACTTCAATGTGGGGATTTCTTAGGAACCGTTGCCTTATCATTTCTGCATATTTAGGAATTGGTTCGAAAACTAAAATCCTGCATCCGTAGCGACCAAAAACATCACTTGCCCACTGCCCTTCATAACCACCAACATCGAACACTAGGCACTTCGGGTCGAGGTCGTATTCGAGCCTTAGGGTTTTATCGCCATCTACGGCAAACCATGGTTGTACTCTCTTCTCGGCAGGCGAAAGGTAAACTCGATTTCCCAGACCGGTTAAGAAACTGCCAACGAACTTGAGACAGCAAGCAACAATCTTTCGAATGGCTTCTGGCACGGAGCTTGCTCCTTCAATGCTAGATTAAACTTAGAACAAGGCTTGTCACCTAGATCGAACTCTGTCAGCCACAAATGCCAAACGAGATGTGAAGAGTGGTTCGAACTAAGAGGCTGATCCTCACGATGAAACAGACTTATCTATAAAAAAAGTTGCGGAGAATTTGTGAACCGAGTTTCTTCACTCGTTGGACCATACCGGTCTTTCCGTAGTTGCCGAATGACTGTTCAGGATCAATCGCAATCAATTGAGAATCTGCATTCGCCGAGGTTGAGGTGATCTTGTCCAAAATTGCGAAAAGGTTGTACTCGTTAAGTACTGCATCTCGCGCAGCATAGATCGACGAAGAGTTAGTTTCAAACAGATCCATCGATATCACTTCTTCGATCTTTCGAATCACTTCTTTTGGACGACCAACATCAACTAGCACCATCGACTCTCGGGGGAAGTAGTCCGCCACATTTGGGCAGCCCCAGTAAAAAGGAAAGGAGAGTCCTAAATAGGCATCGGCGAGTTTCTCGGTCCACCAATGTTCAACAGCGCCATTTTCAATTACGACATGATATTTGTAAGGATGAATGGCATCCCACTTATCATCGATCTCATGAAAGCCTCGCCCGAAAACATCAATTGAATCACCAAAGTGTCGCTTGAGCGACTCTGCCAGTCGAACTCGAAGCCGCTGTGCGGGCGTTATGACTTTGTTGGAGCAGACCATCGAAAGCAGCTTCGGCTTAGCGCCCCGTCGCATCTCGACAAAGTGATCATAGCTCAGTACCGCTCGTTCATCAGACCTGCGTATCCCCGCGTGCCATGGAAACCCAAGAGTCCCTGTTGTGTGTCCTGGGTGCTCAATTCGGCTGTTGCAACTCCGAACCTTCGGGAACTGCGCTAAAAACCCGGGGTGATATTGCTTCACCTCGGGGTGCTCGAAGGCCAAAAACAGCACGTTGGTCGCGGGGCACCGGGCGACCTCCCGTCGGGACAGACCTTCCAGAACAATCCACCAGTCACACTCCTCTTCATCAGAATCAATAAAAAACTGGCACTCACCCCAGCAGGCTCCGTTATTGGGTAACTGACGTCCCCAAGGCCAATCAGGGAAGGCGGTTGAAACTTTGACTCTTTTCATGATCAAGATTCTTGTTACACAGAGACTTCGTTAAACCGAGTAATCACACTCGTTCCGCCCACAGAAGGAGGACTTTGCTGACGCCCCACCTTTCTAGGCTAACGCGATATTGTGTCCGTTTGGATTACAGTCCATGGTCTTCTGATCAATACGTGAGAATCAAATGTTTCACTCTGATGTCTTTCATTAAACGACATCGGAAGACGACACTCGATTGATAATGAGATTTTAAATCGATCCAGATAGTCGCAGATGCCATAAGAACTGGCGTGCAACAGAATGTCATATTTGCCATTCATCAAGAGGAATTCGGTAACTTCCAGGGTCGCGAGATAGGTCCCTGGGAGCGCATCGTCAAGACCGTGATTCCAGTCTGTTGTCAGAGAACGGCTTGTCACGCCAGAAATAGAACTGATAACGAATACCCCAATCCGGAAGTCGGGAAGCCTCATGTTGACCTGATAGCGGATTTGCACATGCCAAGGACGATCACTTTCGATATCATCCGTTTGAATGCCATCCTGTGTTATTTGAAAATCGAGAACGCTTATCTCAGGTGTAACGAGCGGCAGTGACTGACTGGATTGAGATGAGATCATAC
>JAIXVG010000474.1 GCA_027483145.1 Planctomyces sp. | reverse complement strand
TGCTGCCGGCATCCAGTGTGGCCGAAATGGCGAGCCAACGTGGACCCTCCCAGCCGGTTGGTCGGCAACCGGCCGCAGCGGGATGCGGTTCGCCACAATCACTACCGGACTAGTGGCGGGCGGCAGTCCTCTTGAAGTGAGTGTGATTGGTCTTCCGGTGACCGATGACCCTTGGGAGGACCAGCTGCTCGCCAATCTGAATCGATGGCGCGGTCAACTCTCCCTGGATCCAGCCGCCACCGCCGAGGAAACGATTAAGGAAACTCTGTCGTTAACCGGAGGACAATCACTCGTTTTTGTTGACCTGGAGGGGATGGGTTCTCCCACCACGCGCCCTGCTCCCCCAGCCATTCCTTCCCGAGGTCCAGCGACCGAGGCGACGCCAGCCGCAACAAAGTTAAGCGATACGAAGCCACCACAATGGAGCGAAGGTCGGCGGACCAGTTTCCGCAAAGCCGCTTTTGAGATGGTCGATGGAAACGACAAAATCGAGGTGACCGTGATCGACCTCCCCGGTGGATCAGGAACAACAATCGACAACGTGAATCGTTGGCGCGGCCAGATTGGCCTTAGTCCCGTAACCGAAGCCGAGTTGCAATTGCAGACGATTCCCGCCGGCGAACTCTCCGCCAAGTACGTCAAGCTTCTCAATCCCTCGGCTGAAGGGGGAGGGCAGGCAATTCTGGGGGCGATCATCGACCGCAACGATGTCACCTGGTTTGTGAAACTTCAAGGGAACGAGCGGTTAGCAACTCAGCAAGCGGAAGCCTTTGAACAATTTGTAGCATCCCTGAAAGGGATTTAGGCCACCTTCCCTGAACAGGATTAGCGAACAGAGCCTGGCGACCAACGAAGATCATCAACGACCGCTGACCATGATTGAGTCCCACAGCATCTCAATCAGCCAAAATGACAAGCCTATATCAGCCTCAGTAGTTTTTTGAACCTCACCAATAATGGTAGATCAATATGGCGACCGATTTATTACCAAGTCAATTGCAGCAGCCGGTGATGTCATCGCGCGATGCCAGTGCTGTCGCGAAATCGGTCTTGGTCCAATCATTGGCTGCTCTCGCTTCGTTGCGGCTAACCGTCCTCCTGTTCGCCCTGTCAATTTTCCTGGTCCTTGCTGGAACTCTCGCCCAGGTTGAGAAGGACATCTGGCAAGTCGTTGCCGAATACTTCCGGACTCCAGTCGCCTGGATCGATTTTCAACTCTTTTTTCCACCCTCCTTCTTTCCATCACGCCCCAAAATTCCGGGTGGCTTTTATTTCCCCGGTGGCTGGCTCATCGGCGCCGTGATGTTCGCCAACCTGGCGGCGGCCCATGCTATTCGATTCAAAACTCAGGCAAAGGGGCCTGCCCTCTGGTTAGGTTTAGCAGTCTTGGCGTTGGGGGGAGTCCTCACCTGGTTGGTCGTGATCAGCGGAGATCAGCAGGAGGCGATTTCTCAAAATGCGGCGATCCCCTACGACCTATTGTGGTTGCTCTTCAAGGGGACGGTCGTCTTGTCCTGGCTGGCAAGCGTCCTGGCCCTCTTCAAAGTTTCCAAGCAGCAAACAGTCCTTTGGGGCATTCTACTAGCTACTGCGATTAGTTTGGGAATCGGTGTCGGCTGGCTGCTTATCCCGGCCAATGCCGCCACCCCCAGCGATTCTTCAATGCGAATTTTGTGGCAGCTCACCAAAGGGGGAGCCGCTGGGATCGCTCTGCTGATTGGTTGCTTGCTCGTCTTCAAAAAGCGAGCGGGAATCGTCCTGCTGCATGCGGGAATTGGCCTACTGATGTCGAGTGAAGTGCTGGTCGGCCTCGGCGCGGTCGAGTCACAAATTCGCCTCAAGGAAGGGGAGACCGCCAACTTCGCCGACGATATTCGAACCGTGCAACTCGCTATCGTAACTCCGAAAGACGATCGCCAGAACGACGTTTGGACGATCAGCAAAGAACGACTGCTTGGCCTCCCCACAGGTCTCGCACAGTATGTCCCCAGGTTCTCCAGCAAGAATCCCGAATTCCCGTTGATCGCTGATTCCCGACTTCCCTTCAAGGTGAAAGTTGTTGATTACCTCCAGAACGCCGCGCTTCGTAAAGCCAGCGTTGCCAATAAACCAAACCCTGCCACGGCAGGACTGGGGCTTGAATGGTTGGCAGAAGAGCGCCGTGCCAGCACGGGGACCGATAGTGATTCCAGCGTTGATACATCAGCCGCGTATGTCGAGCTGATTGGTAACGACGGCCAATCCCTGGGAACCCGGCTCCTATCGATCGAACTGTCAGCCGCCGATATTCCCGAGAAAGTTAACGTTGCCGGGAAGGACTACGACCTCTATCTCAGGTTCAAGCGGTACTACAAGGACTATGCGGTCACACTGAATGATGTGAAGAAAGAAGACTACATCGGCACATCGACTCCACGAAACTACGAGTCGATGGTCCATATCTACGACGAATCGCGCAACGTCGACCGTGAAGCTCGAATCTGGATGAACAACCCGATTCGTTTCGCCGGAGAAACGTTCTATCAAAGCGGCTACTTCAAGGACGAGCAGACCCAGACCGAGATGACTACTCTATCTGTCGTGACAAACAGCGGCTGGATGATTCCGTATGTCAGTTGCATGATTGTGGCGATCGGGATGCTGGCCCAATTTTTGGTCACACTCACCCGCTTTCTGGGTCGGGTTGATGGAACCAGCCGCGCCGCAGTTCCGGTTCCCAAGTCGTCAACTGGGCCAGTTGAGACAGATTCAACCGCAACTCGTCCCTTGGGTGTTTGGGGTTGGGCCGTGCCGGTCGTCATTGTCACGCTAATCGCCGGTTACAGTGCCAGCAAACTGAAGCCACCCTCTCCCCCAAAGTCGGGCTTCGACTTCTACGCGTTCGGGCAGCTTCCAATTGTCGCTGGCGGTCGGGTTCAACCCCTCGATTCGCTGGCCCGCAACAGCTTGCTGGCCTTGTCGAGTAAGTCTGACTTTGTTGACGCCGACGGCAAGACTCAGCCCGCCATCAAATGGCTGCTGGACCTGATCGCCGATCGCAAGCTGGCGTTCGACCATCGTGTTTTCCGGATTGAGAACCTGGAAGTTCTTACCACCATCGGCCTCGAACGCCGCGAGCGGTTCCGCTACGCCCTCAGTGAGTTTATGGACAAGTTCCCGGAGATCCAGAAGCAGGCTGACTTGGCCCGCAAAGCCGAACCGGCTAATCGATCGATCTATCAGAAAAAGCTGCTCGAACTCGAAACCAAAATCGGGGTGATGGACACTCTCATCCAATCTTTCGCTCCACCTCAATTACGCCCCGATCACTTGGAAGAAGACCTGCCACTGGCGGTTCAGCGGCATCAAGCCCTGGAAAAACGCCGTCCCGGTCCACCACTTGTGATTCCACCACTTAAGGAAGATGGCTCCTGGCAGACGTTCGCTGCCGGTTGGACGCGCGACCTGGTTACCACCACGTACCTTAATCAACCTGGAAATCCCCGGGTCGAGAACTTCACCCAGATACTGCTGGCCTACAGCAATCATGATGCAGAAAAGTTCAACAAGGAAGTAGCTGCCTATCGAGGGTCACTGGCGACAGACGCCAAGCATGTTCAAACAGGGAAGCCCGCTTTTGAGGCTTATTTCAATCACGCCCAGTTCTTTACCTTGGCCTGCGTGATCTATGTGATTGCGTTTGTCTTTGCGGCCGCCAGTTGGCTGGGTTGGACGCGCACGTTGTCTCGTACATCGTTCTGGCTGATCGTACTGGCCCTGCTGGTCCACACATTTGCACTCGGTGCCCGCATTTACATCTCAGGTCGACCGCCAGTGACGAATCTCTATTCGTCAGCCGTCTTCATCGGCTGGGGAACGGTCGGGCTGGGACTGATGCTCGAATTGATCTACCGTTTGGGCATCGGAAACATCGTGGCCACCGTATCAGGCTTTGCCACGCTGCTGATCGCTCAATACCTGGGAAGCGAGGATACGTTTGAAGTCTTGCAGGCGGTCTTGGATACGCAGTTCTGGCTGGCAACCCATGTGACTTGTATTACGTTTGGATACGCTACAACTTATGTGGCCGGTCTGTTGGGGCTGATGTATGTTCTGCTGGGCCTCTTCACGACCAAGCTCACGCCGCAACTGGCAAAAGAGCTGACCCGCATGACCTACGGAACCCTCTGTTTTTCGATCTTTTTCAGCTTCGTGGGAACGGTCCTCGGTGGCCTGTGGGCCGATGATTCGTGGGGTCGGTTCTGGGGTTGGGACCCTAAAGAAAACGGGGCCTTAATCATCGTCTTGTGGAACGCTTTGTGCCTGCATGCCCGCTGGGGGGCAATGGTCAAGGACCGCGGGCTAGCCCTATTGGCCATTGGCGGCAACATCGCTGTCAGCTGGTCGTGGTTCGGCGTTAACGAACTGGGTGTGGGGCTCCACTCCTACGGTTTCCGTGAAGGAATGATCGAAGGACTGGGAATTTTGGCAGTTACCCATCTGTTTGTGATTGCGTTGGGACTGATCCCCCAGACGCTATGGCTGAGCATGCGGGCGCGTGCTGCCACGACTGCGTAACTTCAGAGATTGACGCGTCACCTGAGACAGTTACTCCATGTCAGGAACGCACACTGGTGTCAACTGGCCCCAAGTGGCGAGCTCGACCCCTCGCAATTGCCGCTACAAGCCGCGGCCTGAGAAATCGGACGCTTGCTAAACGTTCAGTTCATCTGCCACCCGAGTTAGTCGGTCGCGGTAGCGATCGCGAATTGGGTCGACTTCCGTGGCGATAAAGTCATCGACCTGTTGCGGAGCACAGCCGGTAAATCGCCGTGCATCAAGTGTCCCGTCCAGGTCAATCCCCGCAAACGCGGCGTCATCCTTCAGCCGAGAAATTAAGTCGTTTGCGCGACCTTCTTCCTTTACTTGTCTCGCCGCAGCCTGGCTGTGAACGCGAATTCGCTCGTGCAAGTCCTGACGGTCCCCGCCGCTGCGAACCCCAGCCATCAAAATCTCTTCGGTTGCCATGAAAGGCAATTCTTCTTCCAGATGCTGGGCAATCACTTTGGGGTAAACGACCAGCCCGCTAGCCACGTTGCGATACAAAATCAGAATTGCGTCGGTTGCCAGGAAGGCCTGCGGGATGGTTAACCGCCGATTGGCACTATCGTCCAGAGTTCGTTCCATCCATTGGGTTGCCATGGTATTAGCTGCCGACGATTGAAGGCTCATCACAAACCGGGCCAAGCCGCACATCCGTTCGGCTCTCATCGGGTTCCGCTTGTAAGCCATCGCAGATGAACCAATCTGGTGGACTTCGTATGGTTCTTCCACTTCTTTGCGGCTTTGCAATAGCCGCAGATCGCTTCCCGCTTTGTGGGCCGATTGGGCGAGGCCGCTCAGAACGTCGATCACCTGCGAGTCGATCTTACGAGAATAAGTTTGCCCGGTCACCGCATAAGGCTGGTCAAACCCCAATTTGCGTGTCACCAATTTGTCGAGAGCCTGCACCTTACTGTAATCCCCATCAAACAGGGCCAGGAAGGTCGCTTGCGTCCCCGTGGTTCCCTTCACGCCGCGCAACCGCAATGAGGACAGCCGCTGTTCCAGCTCTAGCAGGTCGAGGACCAGGTCGTAACACCACAGCGTTGCCCGTTTTCCAACAGTGACCGGCTGCGCTGGCTGCAAGTGCGTAAAGCCCAGACACGGCAAATCGCGGTACTGGGCCGCGAAAGTCGCTAATTGGTCAATCACACAAACCAGCTTGGTTAGCAGCAGGTTCAGTCCCTGGTACATCAGCAACAGGTCTGTGTTGTCGGTCACATAGCAACTGGTCGCCCCTAAATGAATGATGGGGCGGGCAGTCGGGCAAACGTCACCATAGGCATGCACGTGAGCCATCACATCGTGCCGGAGCGATTTCTCGTACCGGGCGGCTGCCGCAAAATCGATAACGTCAACCTTAGATCGAAGCTCGTTAATCTGTGCGTCGGAGATTTCTAACCCAAGCTCCTGCTCCGCCTCGGCTAGCGCTACCCACAGTTTTCGCCAGGTTGAAAACTTGGTTTGTGGCGACCAAAGCTGGCTCATTTCTGTCGAAGCGTATCGGCCGATGAGGGGGTTATCGTAAACGTCGTGACTCAAAATGAACTTCCCATTTCAACAAGAAACTGGCCAGAAAACCGGGGCAAAACACGATCTTTTAGGCGTTTCCCACGATTCTAACGCGATTCTTGGCAGAAGGGGAATCACCGGCAAGCGAATGCCAGTGACCGCCGGCAAAGAACAATTCCCAGCGGTGGCAATCGAAAACGAGGCAGCAAAAAGGCCAATCAATCGCAATTCCGACAGGCCCGTGAATCGCAGGGTTTTCGCTTTGTTCAAGACTCGCGGGTGGCGGGGCGCTGTTTTAAACGCCCCTGGGTTAGAAACCCGATGCATCCGGGGCTTCCACCATGTGGTGCGCCCCCGCCTCCCAAAGTTGGTCGTACCAAGCTTGAAAAAGGCGAAGGTCCATCGTAATTCGCGTTCAGGGTTGCATCGATGAAGTTGGCCAGTACGATCGACCATGAAATGGAAAGTGGCGGTGGGTAAAGACTGGTTGGGAGCACATGGCTGTGCTGATCCAATCCGCTGCCAAGGTTCCTGACTCGATTTTCCAGAAAATAAGGATGCAGAGAACATGACTCCGCTCGAATCGCTCGTCGCAACTGGAACCAAGCTTTATCTCGACAGTATCGATCCCGATCTGGTCGTCGAAAATCGAAAATTTGGCGCTACCGGAGCGACCTCAAACCCGATCATCATTTCCGACTTGCTAAAGACCGGCCGCTTTGATGACGAGATTCGGCAGCTCGCTGCTGCAGGGAAAAGCGATACCGAAATCGCCTGGGAAATGACCGACAAGCTGGTCTGTCAGGCCCAGGACGTTTTCAAAGAGGTGTTTGTTGCAACCAAGGGGAACGATGGTTACGTCAGCTTTGAGCTAGATCCGCTCTTGGAAGACGCAAGCTGCACCCTTTCGGCCCAGGAACGAGCCGAGCAGTACATCGCCCTTGGTAAGAAGTACGCGGCCGGACATCCGAACCGCATGATTAAGGTTCCAGGGACACCGGGCGGGCTACTCAGCCTGGAAGAACTAGCTGCAAGTGGCATTTCGTTGAATGTGACTTTGCTGTTCTCACGTCGGCAGTACATTGCGGCCAGGGATGCGGTCTGGCGCGGTGCCCAGCGTCGCAAGTCGCTGGATCAATTCAAGTCGGTCTACAGCATTTTCATCAGCCGAATTGACGTCTACACCAAACAGCACTGTGCCAATCTATCGGCTGCAGCTCAAGGGCAGGTGGGAATCGTCAATGCCAAGCGGCTCTGGAAAGAGAACCGCGACTTCTGGATGGACAAGAACCTGCCGCTGGCACAAGAGTTCATTTTTGCCAGCACCGGTACGAAGGACCCTAATGAGCCCGCAGACAAGTATGTTGCTGCGCTGGCCGGTTCCGATATTCAAACCAATCCACCCGGAACAAACGCCGCCGTCCAGAAGTTGGCAGGAAAGACCTACACCCGCACCGTCGATGTAATGCCATCAGCCGAGGTTTTGGCCGATATCGATGCGAAGGTCAACTTCGAGCATCTCGAAACGACGCTGATGTCTGAAGGCCTTGCGAAGTTCGCAGACCCATTCAAGTCGCTCTTGAAGACGATCGCTGGCAAGAGGTAGCAGGGTAATGATTATGGATGATTGACAAAACAAGAGTGGCCTCTTCTCCCTCATCTTTCGTCCATAATCGATCATCATTCATGCATTATCATTTATCATTGAGCAAAAAAAGCAGCGTCTGGGGAGGTGAAGCCCAGACGCTGCTTTCGGGAAGACACCACCGGGACCAGCCCGTCGATCTCGGTGGCCGAGGACCTTGCGACAGAAATCCTCGGATTGAGACTGAAATCACTGACCTTAGATGACTTTCGTCACACTACTTCAGGGGAATTCCTAACAATTCTTCTTCCTCTTCCTGGATGATGATTCGCGGAGTGACCATCAGCATCAAGCTTTCGGTTTCGCGACCAACCCCCGAGTTCTTAAACAGGCGGCTGACGTAAGGAATCTTGTTAAGGATTGGAACCCCGGCCATAGACCGGCCTTCCTTCAAACGCTTAACCCCACCCAACAGTACCGTTCCACCATCGGGAACGCTGACCGTGGTTTGGACAATCACACTTTCAAGCACAGGCTGCTGAACGGTCTGAACCTGGCCTGCAGCACCTGCTGCCCCACCAGCACCTGCGGCCCCGGCAGCACCTCCGCCGCCAGCACCACCGGCCCCGCCGATACCACCGCCACCAACACCACCGGCCCCGCCGATACCACCACCACCAACACCGCCGGCCCCGCCGATACCACCGCCACCGGCCCCGCCGATACCACCGCCAGCACCAGCGCCCCCCGCACCACCAGCCCCAACCCCGGCACCACCACCGGTGAACGAGAAGGTGAAGATGTCGGTAACGTTACTGAACGTTGGAGCGACTGTCAGGCGAACGAATCGTCGATCGGCTGAGATCACCGGAATCACTGTCAAGAAGACCCCTTCCTGAATCGTCTGAACAACTGGCTGGAAGCCAACCGCAAAGTTACCGACGATTGGGGAGAGGCTGACCACGAATGGCCGTGATACCGAGTTTTGAACCTGACCGATCTGTCCGTTGAACAACGTAATCTTGGGGGCGAACATTAAGTTGGTTCGTTCATCACCTTGGGCTGCTTGAATAAAGAAGAAGGCTTCGACGTCAGACAGAATGGCCAGACCAACCTGCATCCCTGATGTTGGATTGAAGCCCCCGAAGTCGGGAATCCCTACGTCAAACGAGCCCTGGCGGAATGGGATATCGAGGTTTGGCGAGAGCTGGTTCGGGCTGTTCAAGCCGACGATCGTTCCACCACGCTGATACTTATCTCGGTTAGTCAACTGGCGAGTCGGTTCTGCACCGAACAAACCGGCTGCCCCTGCTGCACCGGCCCCGGCGGCCCCTGCGACACCCGCAGCCCCTGCGGCACCGGCAACCCCGGCGGCACCGGCAGCCCCGGCGGCCCCGGCCGCACCCGCTGCCCCTGCTGCACCAGCCACACCCGCAACACCGCCAGCACCTTGTGTGGCACGGTTAACCGATCCGAAAGGAGGATACGCAAGATTGTTGTTGTCGGTAGTTGGGTTTCCGACGGTGTCTTGAACGTTGAAGTCGAAGTCGACCCCAATTCGTTCAAAGAACCGGTCCGAAACAGTGACGAACCGAACTTCAATAGTAACCTGCAAGTCTTGCAGGCGTCGCAATTGAGCCAAGAGGTCGGCAATTTCTTCGTGAACCTTCTGGGTTTGGCGAATCACCAAACTGAGGGTCGTGTCAAATCGCTTGATCGAACCAGGTCCGCCAATGGAGTCCCATGAATCTGGGGCAATGGTGGAGGTAATCAAGTCGGTCAGCGTATCAAAGTCGGGAGTCGACTCCATGACCGACCTATCACCCGATGCAGGACGATTCGTGTTGAATCCACCTGGGGCGTTGTCACCCACTTGAGCCATCACCTGGCCGTTCGATGCAGGAATGCTGTACTGTGGCCCACCCATCCCAAAGTTGGACTGGGCTTGGCGTGCAGCAGAGAACGGATCGATTTGCGGCGAGAAGTTAGTGATTGGAATCACGAGGTCGGCAACGCTATAAACTTCTGCGACTAATTCACCCTGCTGACGCATCCGGCTGGTGATCTTCATCACGCCATCGGTCACCATGTAACCCAGGTTGAATGGTTCGAGTACCAGATTAAGGGCACTCTTAACCGTTACACCGTCGAGGTCAATCGACAGCGGTTGATCGGTGCTGGTCCCTTCTTCGTCGAGACCACGAGCATCAAACACAATGTTGATGTCGGCGAAGGCTGCAATCTTGCGAATCACTTCACCCAGCGGTACTGACTCTTCGTGGAGCGAGATTCGCTTGGTCAAGCTGTCGTAGATCTTGTTGTCTTCGTCGCTGCGGCTCTTGTTGCTGGCCTTGTACTTCCCCTTACGTCGAGCGGTGATTTCGCTCCAATCGGATGGGAAATTGATGGGGTCATTGATCACGGGATTGATGAGACCGCGGTCTACATCTCTCAAGGTCTCAACGAACGATTCCTCCTTAGCCATCTTGATTTCATCGTCGGCTGCAATCCGGCGAGCGAAACGGGCCTTCCAGAACATCGTTTCAGAAGCAGGATTGTTTGGATCTAGCTCTTTGGCCTTCTTGGAAACAACTTCAGCTTCAGCGAATCGCTTCTGCTTGAAGAGCGTATTGAATTCCTCGACCATCTTGGCGAATTCCTGCTCGATCCGAATCTTGTTTTCGGTTTCGCGCTTCACCTGGGTCAAAACTTCATCGTTTCGCTTCTTCTGTTCCAAATTCGGCTGCTGCCGCACAATTTCGGCTGCCAGGCTGCTGCGAGTTTTATTCAGCGTTGCGGTCAAACTGGTGATCTGAGCTTCATTCAGATCCGAACTTTCAACCGACGCCATGGTGCGATCGATCAGCTCTAGTGCCTGCTCGGGATCGGTTTCCCGCAGACGTTCGGCCTTGAAGATTGAGTTCAAGACGTCAGTCCTGAATCGATCAAATTTGACCGATTCTTGCCGGGCTGCTTCGTCCATTACGGGGCTACCGCCAGGTGCAGACTCGTCACCTTCGATGGCGTGGTTAGCCACCTGAATCGCCTGCTTCGAATTGCGGGGTGCCAGTTCTCGCAGGTAATCCTGCAGCTTCTGGTTACGGAAATTGTCGAGCTTTTGCCCGGTCTGGTGAGCGGCAAGGAAGCTTTGGTAAGCCAGATCACGCCGACCTTTGTTCAACTCGAACATCCCACGATTGTAGAGGTCGATAGCCGACAACCCGTTAGCCGTAACGACCGATTCTGCTTCAGGTTCGAACGTTCCTGATGTTTGACGAGCCTTGGGGCTGGTTGTTTCTGCGACCATCCCGCCAGCGTTTTCAATACCACCGGCTGCAGGGCTGGGTGGAGCGAAGTCTTCGTTGGTAATATTTTGGGCGGCTGGAGCAACATTAGCCGCCACGTTGCTTGCCATGGCCTGCTGCAAGTCGGCCAGAACCAAGTCAGGAGTATCAGCCAGTACGTCATAGGCAACGTCGAGGGCTTCAGCAGCCTTGGCACGCTGGTGAGCTTCTTCAAACCGACCAGAATCCATCGCAGCGCGAGCCTGCTGAAGCAACTTAGTCGCTTGGTCGCGAGTAGCGGCCGATTCCATTGAAACGCCTGGCTTGGGGGCCAGATCACCTTCGTTGATTTCGGGGATCACTGCTGCGGGACCGCGAGTGGCCAGTCGAGCTGCATCGGTCAGAACAATATCTGGTCGGTCATCAAACAGACCAAAGGTCACCTTTTCGGAATTGGCCAGTTGCTCTGCATTCATCGCCATTTGACGAGCTTCGTCTACGTGGCCCTTGGCTAAAGCCTGACGGGCTTCACCGAGGAGGTTCTTGACTTGCTCTTTAGCGCTGTTGGCTGCTGGCTTTGCTTCTGTGTTGGCAGGCGAAGCAGCAACAGGAGCACCATCTGCTGGCAGGCCATTCGCTGGACCAGCCGATTCGATGTCATTCAGAACGAGTTCAGGACGATCTTCAAACAGCTTATAAGCGACACCCAATTGCTGGGCTGCGGTCGCCTTTTGCTTGGCGTCATTCAACCGACCAGCCTTCAGGTCCTGGCGTGCCAGTTCAATCAGCCGTGTGGCTTGTTGCTTGGCATCTGCGTCGGCTGTTGGTTTGGCTCTGGTCTTGTTCTTTCGGGCACCTTGGCCGGCGGCGGTCATCGTTCCCGATCGACGATCAACGTCGTTCAAGACCAGTTCGGGGCGGTCCTCAAACAAATCGTATGGAACATCGAGTTCCAGTGCTTCGAGCGACAGGCGGCGAGCTTCGTCATAGTTGTTAGACTTGAGAGCAGCCCGAGCTTGTTGAATTAATGCTGACGCCTGAACCTTCGGAGAACGTGATGCAGCACCAGTCGTTTCAGAGGTAAATTCAGACTCAGTTTCCGATGACACCAGTTCAATGCCATTACCAGCCTGCTCTGTTCCTGCGGCTGATTCGGTAGTACCTGGAGCAGCCCAGGCGAAATCTTCGCCCTCGGTCGCAGCAGGCTTCATTGATGGAGCGTTACCAGATTTCGCGATTGCTGCACCACCCGACTTCTGAATGGCTGCCAGGAGGTCGGCGGGCGCAGTTTCAGCTGGTCGAAAGCGAAGCTTCACATCTTTAGCAATTTGGGAGGCTTGCATCGCGCTACGAGTAGCGGCGGCTTTATCCCCCTTGGCCATGGCAGCTTCGGCCTGGGCCATCAGTCGTTCAACTCGGGTGCGAGCGGCTGCTTCATTCCCGGTCGACAAACCACCTGTTGGCCGATCGGTCAAAGCTGGGAAGTCGTTGGCCGGAGATTGACCACGAGCCTTGGGGTTGGCTGCCTTCAGGCGGGACTTGGTCCGCCCAAGGTAGTCCTCGGCCTGAGCCTTCTCGGCCGGGGTCAGCCCGGAAGAGTTATTTACCAACTTTTCCAGGACGGGGGCTGCTTCCGTGTATCGACCACGAAGGTACAGCTCGCGTCCTTTCTTGAGATGGTCTGCTGCCTTGGCAGAGCGCGGCGAAGGGGTGTCTGCATCTGCAGAGACCGTCCTCGACGGAGTGGACAGATTGGTCAGCCACAAAACTGCGGCGATCAAGCTGCTACAGGCGATGAATCCGGTGACCTTACCCAAGATAGCCTCCTCCATTAGGCTTTCTGACTAGCCATTGTTGGCCTAATTCTTTTGCGAACTGCGAGATCCCCTCGCAGGCCGGTTGGCTAACAAACCGTGTCCCTGTACCCGTGTTAAGGTTTGACGGTTGCGTAGCCTGAGTCCACCGGCGGGACCCTTATCGCCAGACGCCTGTTAAGCTGTAACGCTTGGGCGTCTCAAACTCTGCAATTTCGTTGCGTATCGTCGGGATTGAGAGAAGTCGGAGTAATACGGCAGACAAAAAGGAGGGTCAATATGGCTCAACCCCCTCCAGAAGGGGGAAAACAGCCTTCAGAGGCGGTTTTGAGAAAGTTCGGCATTCAATGCCACACGAATTGGTGGCGAGGAGCGTTTTTGGCGTATCTTGCGGTAGAATAGAGGGGTAGGTCAGACCCGCTTAGACCGGGATTTACCGGAGCGGTTGATCGGATTGTTAGTCCTCGTTCTGCTTTCGCTTTTTTTGTAACTGACTATTCAGCAGGAGTTTACGGCCGATGGTCGCGCAGCGTGAATTAGTTGGCTCAACGGTAGAGTCGCCGGGATCGCTGTTTGCTGGCTCTTCCGCAGGTGAAAATCTGTCGCCAACCCCAAACCAGAATTTGCCACGGGGGGACTTTCGCCTGCAGGAATTCTCCGAGTTCAGCTACCAGCCAGTTCCAATTCTGGTCCCGGTTAGCTTTGGTTTTCTGCTGATGTCGATCGTCGCCTTCATTTACGAAGTGCTGGTGATCGTTCCACTGGTTGGTGCCATGGTGGCGGTGCTGGCTATTCGCAGCATCCGCAAGGCCAAGGGCGACCTGGGAGGCATGAAGCTGGCTTCGCTGTCGCTGGGACTGTTGATTACGGTTTTTGTGACTGCCACCAGCTTACACACTTATTCTTACCTGACTGAAGTGCCCGAAGGCTTTCGCCGCGTCAGTTTCGCTTCAGAGATTTCTGCCAAAGGAATCGAAGTCATCGATGGCGTCGAGCAAGTTCCTGAAGAGGTGAAAGCTCTCGATGGGGAGAAGCTATTCCTTAAGGGCTTTATGTACCCCACAAAGCAGATGGCAGGCATTACTTCGTTCGTCCTCTGCAAGGATAGTGGCGACTGCTGCTTTGGCGGCCAGCCGAAGCTGACCGACATGATCTTGGTGACCACCAGCCAGCCGGTCAATTTTTACAGCGGAATGATCGCCGTTGCAGGGAAGTTTTCTTCGAATAATCGACTCGATGCTGCCGGCCTTAACCCGGTCTATCGTCTTGACTCGACTTACTTCAGCAGCGCGAAAACGTCTTACTAGCTGGCTGCATAATTGATGCGATTAACGTTAAGCCAGTTTATGATGCAGCAATATCGCAGCACCCCTTCCTCAATCGAGAATTGATGCCTGATCGCCGACTATCGGTTAGCCAACTATCGACTAATCCCGGACGCCCCTTTCGTGTTTTGGCCGTCCTGTGGCTTGCTCTGCTTTCCGGTTGCGAGCCCGCTGCCGACGGTAGTCTCTTCCATACTCGAGCCTCACGCGAACAAAACTCACAACCAATAAGTGAGTGGCCTGCATCGAACCAAGCCGAACCAATCGCGGTGCCACTGGTAGATGAGAACGCACAATCAGGCGCAGCGAATGTAGCAATCCCCGACGGCAGTTCGAATGAGCAGCAGACACCAGAATCCAATCCTCCGCAGCCCGCAGCCCTACCAAGCAGCGCGTCCTCATCTGGTAATGAAGTCAATCCCAGCGTCCGGCCCGACATGGCTGCCTCGCCCGACGGCTCGGGACCAATCACTCCATCGGCCACTTCGCCCACTGACGGTTCATCTGCACCACCAAAGGGAAAGCCTGCTGGAGAATTAAACCTGGGCGTCCCCCTCCCCGGCGGTCCCCGTGTTCTGATACCGACCCGTCAGTTTCCCAAGGTTGGCCCCGAAGGTGTCATTCGCATTTCATTTGACGACCTCGATTTGCTGAAAATTCTGAATATGGAGCCCGTTGTCCCAGCCGCGACTGAAATGCTGCCCGGTTGGTTGCGTGATCTCAGCGGTCAGCGAATACGCCTGCGGGGGTTTATGTACCCCACATTCGCGGCGACTGGTCTGGAAGAGTTTGTCTTGGCCCGCGACAACGAAATCTGTTGTTTCGTTCGTCAGCCAAAAATCTATGATGTAGTCCACGTTAACTTGCGCCCCGGGACCACCACTCGCTATATCGACAACCGCCCGTTTGATGTTGTCGGCAAGCTCAAGATCGAACTAGTTGCCGATGGCGAAACCGTCATCGCGCTCTACTCGATTGAAGAGGCTCAAGTGATCGAAAAGTAGTCCATGCCCGCCGCTAACGCCCTTGTTTTAGCCGCACGATGTGACATCCGCTCCCGCCCCGCCTTAGAACTTCAAAATAGCAAATTCGCCCATTGCCATCACAAAAGGTCCACTTCATCATGCTTGCGTACCTTTTGCCTAAGCCTGCAGGATCACTCATGAAAACTCACCGGTTTCAAAAGCTTGCTTTAGCTGTGTCGCTGGCTGCAGGACTTCTCCTCCCTCTTCCTTCCCTGGCAACCGCTTGCCCCTTCTGTTCTGCTCCTTCGCTTACCCTGGCCGAGCAGATTGCCGGGTCTGATGCGGCCGTTATCGCCCACTGGGAATCAGAGACTCCCGCAAAGGGCCAGGATATCGGCCTCACACACTTCGTGGTGGTTGAAGTCTTGTCGAACCGGGCCAGTTTAGGTGGCGACGATGCTGGTCCCCGCCCGGTTTCCAAGGTCACCCCCGAAGATAAAATTACCACTGCCCGCGCCCAAAAGGGGACAACCGACGACCTGTTCCTGTTAACCGCTACCATTGTCAACGATCGGCTCGAATGGGCCTCTCCGATTCCGCTCGATGCCACGGCCGTCAAGTACCTGAAAACCTCCCCGCATCCCTCGGCCCCAGTGGCTGAGCGTCTCAAGTTTTTTATGCAGTACCTCGAAGCGCCGAATCAACTCGTTGGCGACGATGCCTATGCCGAATTCGCCAATGCCCCTTACGACGATATCGCCCCCCTCGCTTCAGTCATGCCGCGCGAAAACCTTCGCAAATGGTTGACCGATTCCAAGGTCTCTCCCAGTCGCCTGGGTCTGTATGGCCTGATGCTTGGCCTGTGCGGCGAAGCGAGCGATGTGCAGTTTATGGAAGCGAAGATTCTCGATACGACCGAAGACTTTCGGCTTGGTATCGACGGTGTCATGGGGGGCTACCTGCTGCTGGCCGGCGAGGAGGGCCTTAAGAAACTGCAAGCCGAAAAGCTTTCAAATCCCAAGTCCCCCTTCAGCGAAACCTATTCGGCCATGCAAGCCTTGCGATTTTGCTGGCAGTATGGTCAAGGGCGAGTTCCTGCCGAAAGCCTGAAAGGGGCCATGCGCGTCCTTCTTAGCCGACCCGAGTTAGCTGATCTGGTCATTGCCGACCTCGCCCGCTGGAAAGACTGGGAAGTGCGTCACCAGTTATTCGAGCAATACGACGCCCCCGAGTTCAGCGTCCCCTCGATTAAGCGGGCGATCGTTCGCTACCTGATCGTTTGCAGCAAAGACCTCGGCCAGAATCCCAGTGCAGAGATCACGGGGTCCAAGAACCCAACAGCCGAGAGTCCCAATGAACAGAACTCCAACCCAGTTGAGAAGCCCGTCTGGGCGAATGAAGCAGCCGAAATGCTTGTCGAAATTGAACGCAAGGACCCCAAAACAGTGCAGGACGCCAAGCGATTCTTGTTCTTGAAGTAGCCGTCAGTGTCCTTCTCGTCGTGCGCCGTGTGCCATGTTGCAGGTGTGCCACTGGCTCCGCCAGTGTCTTTATGGGCTCATGGCTTCAGATGCAAGGACGAGTCGCACTGGCAAATCCAGCAGCCGATGTTATCCCTTGCAACATAACATCTCCCATTTGCAAATCACTCCATAACCAAACACTGCACATCATAATCACTTCTGCCGCTTCCAACGGATGGAACATGTCCTGATGACGATAAACCGCGCCATCCCTTATCCGCAGTGGCTTCTATCTAAAGCAAGGTTTTCGCTTTGTTCAAAACGCGCGGGTGGCGGGGGCGCTGTTTTAGAAACCCCTGGGCTAGAAACCGTACGCGTCGGGGGCTTCCGCTTTGCGGTGCGCCCCCGCCACCCAAGATTCACATTGCCCAGCTTAAAGAAAGTAACGGCTCTGCTCTCCAAGCTGATGGTCATTCTCTTTGGCTTGATCCCAGCCATCGCCGAAGCTTGTCCCTTCTGCCCCCCTTCATCTCCCACCTGGGCCGAGCAGGTTGCAACGTCTGAAGCCCTCCTGCTGACCACCTGGGAAAGCTCTGAAGTGTCAGCGGTCGCCGAAGATGAATTGCCCGACGCCACGACCACCCTCAATGTGGTTCACATCGCGCGGCAAGTTCCGCCTGCCAACCAGCAGCTTGCCATCGAAGTGGGCCAGCAGCTAACCCTTCCATTTCATCGCGAGGGTCGTCGGGGCGACTTATTGGCTTTGATCGGCAGTCGCGATTCCGAAACCCGCCAGTGGGCCTGGTCCGAAGTGTTAGAGGTGACCGAAACCAGCTATCAATATTTGAAGCAAGCCCCGTCACCAGAAGTGGCCAGCTCCGAGCGGCTGCAATTCTTCCAGCGTTATCTCGAACATCCCGACCCAAACCTGGCAAACGATGCCTTTGCCGAATTCAGCCGCGCCGACTATGCCGATGTGGTCGCTGCCGTCGATGCCAGTTGGGCACCCCGCGTTCGTGGTTGGCTCAATAGCCCCGACACCATCGCCATCCGCCGTGGTTTTTACGGATTGTTGCTCGGCCTGTGTGGGCAACCAGAAGATCGCCAGTTACTGCATGCCCAAATCTTTCGTCCAGTCGATCCTGACGAAGTTCGGCTAGGAGTCGATGGGATGATGGCAGGATACGTGCTACTGGGTGGCGAAGCAGCCTTTCAAGAGATTGTCGACCAGAAGTTGCTCGACCCGGCCAGTCCTTCGTCCGAAGTTTATGCCGCCATCAACGCCGTTCGCTTTGTCCACGAGTATCTGCCGCAGCGAATTTCGCCAGCGCTCCCTCGCAACGCTGCCCGGTCCCTGCTCGATCGCCGCGAATATGCCGAAGTGGTCCTTCCCGACCTGGCCCGCTGGAACGATTGGGACATCACCCCCACCCTTCTCGCCCGCTTCGGCCAACCCCCGTTTGACACACCGTTCAGCCAAAAGAAACTGATCGCCTTCGCGCAAAGCTGCCTGAAAGCCGCACAAAACTCGAACAAGCCCGATACCCCCCGCGCAGACCTTCCCACCGAGCCAGCCATCGCCGCCGCAACTGAGTTTTTAGAGCTGATCAAACGCGATCATCCCCAGCTCTTGAAATCAAACCTGGGCCTACTCATCGGCCCGTAAGGTTCATCAGATAGCACTGGTCTCGGGTGGCGCTTACGTGTCGTTGCTGTCATGTAACCAAGATAGACTTCAAACATTCTAAGCCTGCGCCGTTGTCCGAAATCGCCACCAACCGGCAGTGAAGCAAACAACGGCAAAAAGTAGCAGTACGAGGCACGACTTCGCAACGACTTGATGATCGATAATCGGTTGATTAAGAACTTCGTCAAATGCTCTCAGCGACCATGCGTGTGGCGTCAGCAGGCTGATCTGTTTCATCACCTTCGGAAATAGCTCCCGAGGAAGAAAACAGCCACTGAGCGCACTCAATACAAGAATGAGAGCTGTCCCGTAAGACGCGATTTGTTGGTCGGTGCGGACCCAGGTAGACAGTAAGAGCCCGAGTGACGCCGCAGAGGCCGACGTACACATGATAACGGGAATCAAATAAGCGGGCTGCGAGCCCCAAGGCATTCCGAACAATACTCTTCCGCACAGAAATAGAAGCGAGCATTGAAGGATTGATGTCAAATAGAACGGGACAGTTTTTCCCACCAAAAGCAACAGCGTGCTCACCGGGGCCGTTAGCAAGCGCCTCAAGGTTCCCTGATCACGTTCAATCATGAACGATCTGGCCATAATGTTAATGAGAAAGAAGGTGAACATGACAGTAAAGCCAGGTACGACCCATTGAAACACAAACCCACCCTGCGCTCTGGTCTTGGCAACTGATGGAATGGTGGTCGTGTCGATATCGGCAGAATGGACCCAGTTTCGCGTCAGAGGATTCTTGCGTGCTGCGATCGGCACGATGAACTTTAAGACCAGCGAGTATAAAACGCCATTAAGCATTTCGCCGACAACACCCGAATTGGCCTTTGTTTCAACCATCAGGTCAAGTGTTGCGAGACTGGTCACTGGCTCGCGATCGTTCATGTTGAAGATATCTGATACGCGGAACTCATCAACGCGCTCGTCAAACATCGGCCTGACCACCAGCAGTAAAGTGGCCTCACCACGTCGCACAAGGTCAGAAGCTGCAAGTTGCGACGGCGCCGCAGAAATGACAAACTCCGGATGACTCCGCAGTTCTGCAATCAGACTTTGGGACACTTCACTTTGACTCAGATCTACAACGACGATCGCTATTCGTTCGAGTGTATCGTCATGCGTGAGAAACTGTCCCGTCGACATACCAACGATCGAAATCAGCAATAATGGGAGCACCAGCAGCAAAACAAACGCTTGCTTATCGCGAAGCAGTACAAAAAGATCCTTCACCGTAATGTACCAGCCCGACATTCCAGTAACCTTTTTGCTATCGAGCTGATTGATCAGTCAATTGAAGGAAAACTCGCTCCAGCGTCGACCGCTGAGTTTCAACGCTCAGGACTCGAATTCGCAGGCTGGCCAGTTTGTCCAAGACCAATCGTAGCTTCTTCCCAAAGTCCGATTCCGGAAGGGGATCATCTGTCGCCACGTGGTCGAGGTTGGTAGGGGGGGTGGTAAAATGCGTCAGGTTATTAGGACCCGGCGTCTTTGCTGAAACAATCACAACCGGTTGGTCGTTACTACCAGTTCCAATGCGTCCAAGATCACCCAATTGACCCGCAAGCCCCGTGGTGCGATCGAGGTACAGGTACAGGTCGGACGCCACCCCTGCGAGCAGGTGGCTAATCGTATCATTGGCGATCACTTCTCCATGATCGAGAATAACGACACGTTTGCACAATGATTGGGCCTCTTCCATATAGTGACTGGCGTAGATCACACATCCACCATCCGACACTTGTCGATCAATACATTCGGTTAAGTGCAAACGGGAGAGTGGATCGACACCTAACGTTGGCTCATCAAGAATCAAAATCAACGGTTTGTGCATTAACGCAATTCCGAAATTGAGTCTGCGTTTCATCCCGCCCGAGTAGGTATTCGCCGGTCGATGCATGCTCTCCACAAGGCCTATTTGTTCCAGCACCTCACTGCAACGAGACTGCAAGACGGGCTTTTGAAGTCCGTAAAGCCTGCCAAAGAACATGAGGTTCGAGAGTGCACTCAGTTCTTCGTAAACTGCGTACTCTTGTGGAACAATTCCAAACAGCCGGCGCTGTTCAAGGTTCTGTCCATCGAACTTCTGCCCATTCAGAAACACCTCTCCACTCATCGGCTGCAACAGACCGGCGAGCATCATCATGCAAGTGCTTTTCCCTGCACCGTTAGGTCCAAGCAAGCCAAGAACTTCGCCGCTGTAGACGGAAAAACTGACATCCTTTACTGCGAGATGACTTCCATAACTCGCTCTCAAATGCCGAGCTTCAATCAGTACTGCTGGGCTTTGTCGCTTCGACTGAACGGGCTTCAGTTGGGGAGGGAGGGCTTCTTTAGTCACCATAGTAGAATGATTATGCACACCTTGCAGAGATAGTGGCCGATCGTCACCATCGATTGCATCACAATCGATCGCTTCAATTCGGCCTTAAAGCCTGTCCGAGACCCGGTTATGCTTGTCCGGGAATCGCTTTTCAAGGAGTGCGACCAGTGCATCAGAGGGCTATTGGATAAGTACTTAGCCCCGAAACGAGTTCTCCGCCTCATTCCAGCATGCTTCCCTGGCCTCGTCCCCTTCCGGCCTTCCGGCATCTTCCCAAAGTCCATAGGCATGAACTTGGATCAACTTCGTCCGTTCATCATCGTTGGCAAATTGACTCTGTCCCGAAACTGGGGATTGCGATACCACGTGGCCGGTATGGACAGAACGGCTCTGGTGTTGACTGTGTGAATTGGATGTCATGGATGTTTCCCTTGAAGAATAGCTGACGATCTGTAGAACATTGATGTGGCGGAATCATGCGGTCGGTTACCCAACCACTGCAGCGGTTATCAGCATTGGACTTGGCATCCTTTCACGTTGAGGAGAAAGTTGCTTGAACTCGGGTTCGGCAAGTTGAACTGAAGGGCCTATCCAGGAACCGGTTGTGCTTATTCGGGGACCGCTTTTTTCAAGGCGTGCGGCCAGTGCGTCAGACCGTTCTCGGATAAGTTCCAGGGGTTGGTGTTATTCCGGACTCAAGTGTGATTGGATTCTTTGCGTCACCCTCATCTTCAACTGGCAGCGAAATGCCGATATGCGTCGACTGGTTTCTATT
>JAIXVG010000447.1 GCA_027483145.1 Planctomyces sp. | reverse complement strand
GAAGCGTTTCGCCCCATCGCCGCGATTCGGCAAGTTCAACCAGATGGGACGGCCATTCTGGAGATTAAGGGAGCCGACCTCGTTGCAAGCTCGCACCCATTTGCATCGCAACTGCGGTGTCGGCACTCCACTCCATTTGTGCGATATCGAGATAACAAGGGAGCCATCAAAAAGCTTCAGGCCATCCCGTGGACTTACCTGACGATGATCGAACCTGCGGGTGAGTCGCCATTGGTGACTACACCGAAATCGAAGCCAATCGAAGCGATTGAAGATGATCCGGTTGATCCAGAGGAAATTGATCAACCCACTCAGCCTGTGATCAGTGAAGTTGATCCAACCGAGTTCGCCGAAAGTCATTTCGTCAAAGTACGAATTGATTCAGGGATTAAAGCAGGGTTGGGAGCTAAGCAGCGAGGACGTATTGAATGGTTGGCCATTGGTTGCCGGCCAAGGCTTCCATCGACGCGTATTCAGATTCGAACTTACGGACCTGCATCGGTTCCGCTCCGGGGTGCGGAAGTGCTGTTGATGGCTAAGCCGTGGCAGCCTGCAGATGGAGAACCTCCAGCCGCAGCAGACCGCCGCTTCGCAGATCGACGGGGTCGGTTGGACATTGCACGACGGGAAAACGGCGAATTGGTCTGGTTGAATGTCTTGAGTGATGACCTGCTTTTGGGCAGGGTCCCACTGCTGCCAGGGGACCGATCAGAGTTGGTGTTAGAGCTACCCGACGATTCGCCCCGGTTGTCTGCGAAAGGAGAGCTAGCACTCCTGAAGGCCAGCGTTATTGAGGCAGTGGCGCTTCGCTCGACGTTGCTGGCCCAAGCGCGCAGGGCAGTCAGAGAGAATCGGCCGGATGATTACGCAGTGAAGTCGGCAGCGGTCAGGCGACTAACAGGCGACACCGAGTTCAAAGGGCGACTGGCGGCGGTCAGGGTTAACGGTCTCGCCCTTTCGAAGAAGAACAAGGATCGTGCCAGCAGCGTGCGGATTTCAAGGCTGTGTGACGAAATGGCCGGTGCGATCGACAAGTACTTTGGTGAGGAAATCTCACGCACCATCAGCGAGGAACTATCCGAGCTGGATAAACTGCTCAAGGAAGAGGCCCGGGAAGCGGCTCAATAGATTGAGCAATGGCTGTCGGAGTGTTTCCTTTTCTGTATTTCGTGATTTACGACTTGTCGTACAATGGAGTTGCCAATCACAACTAGCGTGTGGCTCTTGAACGTGCCTCGGGTGGTTGGTGCCCGATTCAGCTTGCCTGTGTGGGGACTTAGCTGGTCAACTAACCTTTTGATGCATCATCAAAACTGCGTTCATACGGGATTCATCCTATGTTACCATCATTGTCGCTTCCTTCGTCGTCGACAGGGCTTGCTACTCGTTCGGCCACTACGACTGGGGCGAACATGACTGGCGGAGTCGCCATTGAGGTCGAAGGGCTTAACTTTTCGTTTGGCGAGGGAGACCTGACCAAGCAGATTTTGTTCGATGTCAATTTGCAGATCGCACCGGGGGAAGTGGTGCTCCTCACCGGGCCATCTGGTTGTGGCAAGACGACGCTATTAACGCTGGTAGGGGGGCTACGGACGGTGACCAGCGGGCGAGTGAATGTCTTAGGGACCGAGCTGAACGGGGCAACCCAGGGAGAGCTGATTGCCTTGCGCCGGAAGATTGGGTTTGTGTTTCAGCTTCATAACTTGCTTGAGTTTTTGACCGCAGCCCAAAATGTCGAGACGTCGCTGCAGTTGCATGATGAGCTTTCGCCTGCCGAACGGAAAGAGCGTGCACTGGCACTTCTGGACGAAGTGGGGCTGAGCCATCGGGCACAGGCACTGCCTGCGGCACTATCGGGAGGCCAGCGGCAGCGGGTTTCGATCGCGCGGGCACTGGCGGCCCAGCCGCAGCTTATTCTGGCAGACGAGCCGACGGCTGCCCTCGATAGTCACTCTGGAAGGCAAGTCGTTGAACTGCTTCAGAAGCTAGCCCGCGAGCGAGGGTCGAGCGTGCTGATGGTGACGCACGATAACCGTATTCTGGATATCGCTGACCGGATTGTCCCAATGGAGGATGGGCGGATTGTGGTTGGTGGGGTGTAGGATCGAAGAAGCTGGTTGGTTGTTGGATGCAAACGATTTAGTGCGGTGCACTGCAGAAAAACGAACTGGGTCCAAACGCTCAAAACTTCATAAGGTGAACGAGGTTGGCGAAACTCCTCTTTCGGCTTCGTCCCCCCGGTAGGCCGGAGGAGGGACCAACCGGGGCGACCCGATAACCAATAGTTCTCGAATCGGCGCACTAACCGCGTGGGAGTTCACGAACCTCTACCGTCCCGCCTGCTTCATAGACCGGATTGCCTACAAGGAAAGATTGAGCTTGTTTAAGGCTCGCGGCACGTAAGCGAATGTAGCCCGAAAGATGCACAAAGCCTGCTCCAGGTTGGCCGGTTTTGCAAAAGGCCAGACCTTTACCAATCGCGCTGCCTCCACTAAAGAACCCGCTCTTCCGGAGAAGCGTCAAGTAATCTTCCCAAGCGACAGAATCATTGGCAGCAGCCGAGTCTGTGCAGTCGCTATGCATCAGCAAGATGTAGTCATTCATGTATTGAGACTCTAAGACTATTCTTGAGCGTTGGCCGCAGTCGTGGTGAGGAGTATCTGCGATGATGTTGGAGAGGGGTTCATCCCTAAACGACCCAAAAGAAACTCAGGATTGAAGCTATTCTGGCGAAGGGGGAAGGGCAGGTTCTGCAGGAAGTTCGAGCGTGTAAGGGTCAATTTCTTGGACCGCCCCGTCTTGCCAGATGACCAGCTTTCTTCCATCGCGTCTCGCTTCAAGGATTAGCTTGCGCGAAGAGAGTCTGAAGGCAGCGTCAGCCAGTTCTGTCGTCGTCTGTTCGGTTGGTGGTAGCATCAAACTGCCTCTGCCTGCTGCCTGATTTGAATAAAGGTCGCGTAATCCAAAACCGTCAGACTAGCCTGCTTTTGGACGGCGACCAATCTGGGGGTTGCTGACGCATCATAGATGTGCCAAACATCTATGACGGAGTAGTACAAGCGAAAACAATTGGATATGCCAGCAGAATACCGCCTGCGGATGTCGGGTTCTGGAATGTTGTGGCCGCCGGAACGGACACGGCTGCCGACTCGGGCGATTGCGAGATCGACGCTGGGAAGCCAAAGGAAGAATAGTTCGATCTTGTAGCCTGCGGCTTTGGCTTTCTGGAGCAGCCCGACATAGGCCCGGCCCGCGAGCGTTGTTTCGAAGGAGAAATTGACTCGTTGACTTGTCAATTCGTGAATTCGTTCGAGGAGGATTCGTGCGGCCCTGATGCTCTGAGTCTCGGGGGCGAATGGGGAAAGGCCTTGAGCGATCAGGTCAGCGTTCAGGAACTCGCGGCAGTGGACAAAGTTGGGGAGGAAGGTCTGGGCAAAGGTAGTTTTTCCGGCCCCGTTCGGCCCG
>JAIXVG010000488.1 GCA_027483145.1 Planctomyces sp. | reverse complement strand
GCATGGGCGAGGGCGAACCCCGGGTAGAGGTGTCCCCCTGTTCCACCACCAGCAAAAATCACGGTACCCGTTGATGACATAGAATTTGCATTGCTCAGCGGTCGTCGTGGATTGAAGGAAGAGCCCAGTCGGGTCAATCGAGAAATGCCGGAGGCAACTGGTTATGGGCTGCTGACGAAGTGTCTGTCGGTTGGCTTGGAGATACCGTAAACGATCCCCAGCATGACGAGGCTGACAACCAGATTACTTCCACCACAACTGACCAGGGGATGCGAAATTCCTTTGGGGGGAACCATCGCGGTTACCACTGCGATATTGAGCATCGCCTGACCTAAAAGCTGAGCCAGTAGTGTAAATCCAACAATGAAAGCGAAGCTGCGATAGTCCCTGGTGGAAAGAATTCGGAGGCCAGCCAGAAAGAGTCCGCTCCACACGAGCATCAAGCCAAGGGTCGCGACGAGGCCTAGTTCTTCCCCCACGACGGCAAAGACAAAGTCGGTGTTGGCTTCGGGGAGGAAGCTTAGCTTTTGCCAACCTTTTCCGAGGCCGACGCCGGTCCAGCCACCTGAACCAAGGGTGACGAGTGATTGCCGCAACTGGTAAGGGGCGGTGGTCCAATCGGCCCACGTTTCAAAGAAGCCTGTCACTCGACGGATTTGGTAAGGCTTAAAGACCAGCATACAACCAAGAGCTGGAATGGCCGTCGCGGCGAGCAGGCCAAAGGTTTTGAAGGGTGCTCCACCGATCCACAGGACGAGCATCGTCCCGGCTGACAGGAAAATAGCGGTCCCCAAATCTGGTTGAATGAGCACCAGACAAATCAAGAGGCCAGCTGGAATCATCAGTGAACCAAGAATACGCCACCACGGAACCTTGGATGCTCGCAATTGGACCAGGCGGCTGGCGAGATAGATAGGGAGCGTGATCTTGGCGAGTTCGGAGGGCTGCAATGTCAGGCCAGCAACTCTCAGCCAACGCTGAGCTCCTTTCACCTTCACCCCAAATCCAGGAATCATCACCAGAATGAGCAAGGCGATGGTTCCCCAGAAGAGAATCGGGGCGAGCTTCTGCCACATCTCACTGGAGACTGAAGCGCAAACACCCGCCGCGGCGAGTCCAACGGCCACGAAAACCAGTTGCCGAGCAAGGTAGATTCGTTCCGACTCGGTAGGCCAACTGGTGACGCTGGCACTGTGGGCCATCGTCAAGCCAAAGCCCAAGAGAACGGTTGCCAACACCACGAACAATGTGCGGCCGAAGTCGACTTGATCTGGTTGGCGCTCGTTTGAAAGTGAGGCGGATGGGATGGTCAGCTCCGCCATGGAATTTGCCTTTTGAAAAACGGTTTGAGATAAAGTAGGGGGAGGTCTATTGCAGTCCTTGACCCATTTTTTCAGGGGGCCAAGGGATTGTCAGGCTTAAGAATTCGGGTTGTGGCTCTATCACCGCATTTTGTGTGGAGACTCAGTTTGTAGTGCAATGGCAAAGCCAGTTTCACACGAAGAGTTCACGTTGGTGGAGTACTCGCAGAATTATCGAATCTTAAGGCTGGCAACAGCAACCAGCGCCAGGAGGGCGGAACCAATCCAGAAGCGGACTACGATTTTCATTTCGTGGTCCCCTTTAAATAAAAAGTGATTATGGAGTGGACTGCAGGCGATGAGGCGGCGTTTGGTCAGTTTGAACCAGCCAACTTGAAAAATAACGCTGAGGGTTTCAATCACAAAGATGCCACCCACAATGACCAGCAGAACTTCCTGACGGGTGGCTAATGCCCCTAAGCCAAGGAGCGCACCCATTGGAAGGGAGCCAGTGTCCCCCATAAAGACCTGAGCTGGGTAGCAGTTGTACCACAAGAATCCGAGCATCGCTCCTACCATTGCGCCGAAGAGAACGCCCAGTTCTCCAACCCCCTGCATGTGGGGAATGCTCAGGTACTCAGCCATCAGGCGATGTCCACTGAGATAAGTCAGGACGGTGAAGGCCGAGCCAGCGAAAACCAGGCATCCCCCAGCCAGGCCATCGAGTCCATCGGTGAGATTGACCCCGTTGGAGCTTCCGACCAGAACAAATGCGGCCCATAAGATGAAGCCAATTCCCAGCGGAATAGAGTTGGCTCCCAAGGGCCAGATAAGATCAACGCCAAGAGGATAAGTATGCTGATGCCAGTAAAGACCACCACCCAGCATGAGGGCCAGTCCCCATTGAGCCAGGAACTTTTGGCGAACGGTTAAGCCTCGCTGGTGACTGCTGATTTTCACCCAATCATCAATCGCACCGATCGCGGCGAAACCAAGGACAGCCACCAATGCAAAGAGGACAAACGAATTCGAGAGATCGGCACAGAGGACTGATGCAACGATCACGGCCGCAACGATGAAAAGGCCACCCATCGTGGGAGTCGCATTCTTGGCGGCGTGCAATTCGTTGAGCCGCTGGGAGGCTGAGTCGACTCGCTCACGAAATCGAGACTTAAGCCAGGCGATGGCAATGGGGCCAAACCATAAGGCGGCAAGGAATGACGTAATGGCCGCGAGCGCAATCCTCGCGGTTAAAAAGACGCGCGAGTCGCCAGACGAGACCGACTCGGCCTGTTCAAGAAATGGTCCAAAGTGTTGCAACAACCAAAACAGCATCCGCAGTCTCTTTGCTTCCATGCCGAGAGCCGGGTCAGTCATTGACCGGTGCGGGGATATTCGCCGGTTTTGAGGTTGTGAGGAAGCCCGATTTTTCAGAGGGGAAGGCTTGGAAGTCTGCAGCGGACATTGAGTTGGGAGTCAGGCCACTTTTTGAATCGAGCAGCGGGTTGATTCGGCTTCGAGGTGGGCAATCGCCCGTTCTAACCGCATCACTCGGGAGCCTTTCACCAAAATGGCTGCTTCGGGGGCAAGCCAGCAATCGAGGACTGCCAGGAGAGGTTCAATACTGGACGAACAGGCGAGTCGATGCCGTGGCATGCCCCCGGCCACCGCCCCGCAAATCATCGCATCGCAGTGATTTCCTAAGGCCAGCAGTCGGTCGATCCCGAGCCGGGCGGCGGTTTTGCCGATTTGATAGTGCTGATCGGCCGCCATATCACCCAGTTCAGCCATATCACCCAGAATAGCGACCCGGTATTTGGAATTGAGGTTTGCCAGTGTCAGCAAGGCAGCATCAACCGCAGTGGGGCTGGCGTTGTACGAGTCGTCAAGCACTTGCCATGAGCCAATCGACCGAAGCTGACAGCGGCCGGGAAGCGGGCTGAAGGTGGCGAGGCCAGCAACCATCTTTGCGGGTGAAACACCTAATTCCTG
>JAIXVG010000432.1 GCA_027483145.1 Planctomyces sp. | reverse complement strand
TGCCAAACTCGCCGCCGACTTCGTTAAAACTACGTTCGCTTCGAGTGCGACAAAGTCATTTTGTTGCATCTTTACAACCGCGTGTCCCGCTGCGACAGGTTCAATCGCCAGACGGAGCGAATAGATATCCTCAATATCTTCGTCTGAGATCACACAAACGCGATTTCTTCCGCGATGATCGCTCTCAACCAGCCCATGACGCTCCAGTGCCAAGAGGGCCTCACGGATTGGCGCACGACTGATCCCGAGAGCCGCCGCCAATCCCGGCTCTGTCATGGCCGCTCCAGGAGGATAAACACCCGTGATGATGTCGTCTCGCAATCGCTCCACAGCCGACTGAGCCAAGGTTTGGCGCTGCAAATGTAGGGAGGTATTTGGCTCAATTGATGGCATAAAGTGAACTCCGGTTCTCGAATTATGTATACTGTCGACAGATAGTCAAGCTGCGGCGACGCCCACTCCACAGTTCAAAAACACTGATCTCAATCACACATTTCCGTTCGACTGCCAATTAAGCGAATTACAACCTTCAGTGCGTTCCAACAGCTGGAATGGCGGCCAGCATGCCCCCCCCTCGGGAATCAGCGAGAGATATGTCATTCTCGCACGAGAATCCGCAGTCGAAAACGGTGATCACCAACCATCGTTTCCTCGCGATTGGTATGCAAGTCTCTCAACTCAGCCAGATCCTAGAACCCAAATTATATATACATTTGAACACAACCAATGTGGTAAGTAATCTCTCCGAAGGTAGCTTGACTGTCGACAGTATTCAATATACTATCTTCTCCAGTCGGGAACGGACAATTCAGTCCTATTCATCAAATTTCCCTAAATCGACAGTCTTGACTGGAATGCTCTTCGTTAAGGCTTGGCTCCAAGTTTCAGTGCTTCGCTCAGCCGCCCTCTTGAATCTCAACATCCAAATGATGTCGAGACCTCGAACGTCGCGTAATTTCCGTTGTTGCCTATACCACTAGCCATTGATGTCGCAAGTGGGCTTCGACCGTCTTCAAGTACGCCAAAAGTGAAGGTTAAGAATCAAATTCTTGACTCTTCGGTATTAGTCGCCACTCTTTTTCAAATTCCTGTCCCCGAGATCGCCCGTCTTTACCGCTGAGTCATCTCAGTTGAGACACGGATTCAACGCGCGCGAATGTTATCCGCGAAGCGTTATGAATCCCCGATTCACGCGTTCTTTGTTTAACACCTTCCAAAGGATTTTATCATGCAGCCTCGTCGAACATCCGGATTTACCTTGATCGAACTCCTTGTCGTCATCGCCATCATCGCAGTTCTTATTGCCCTTTTATTGCCTGCCGTCCAACAAGCGCGGGAAGCTGCACGCCGAACACAATGTAAGAACAATTTGAAGCAGCTTGGCCTGGCCATGCACAACTACCATGACACGGCCAACATGTTTCCAATTGGATCGGTCAGTCGTACCGGGGGGCGTTTTGGTGGCCCAGAATGGCCTTACTTGCTCCATTTCTTGTACCCGTACATCGACCAAACCCCTTTGTACAACAACCTGAATTTTGCACTGCCTGCGCCTTACGTTTCGACAGCAGGTTGGGCACCAAACACATTCGATGCCAAGATTTCTGCCTTGCAATGCCCAAGCGACGGGCAGGGAGGTGCAGCGAAAAACATAACTGGTCAATCGATGACCACTTCCAATTATCTCGGTTTCTTCACCGGCTTGAATGATGCACAAGCCAACGCCGACGCAAACCCCCGCGCAGCCTTTGGAATGAACCGAGGAGCCCGGATACGGGATATCACTGACGGCACTTCCAACACCATGATTGTCGCAGAATATTTAACCGGTGTTTCGGGGGACAATCGTGGCTGGTTTTGGACAAATCGAGCAGGAAGTCAGTTCATGTTCGCCACAAATACACCCAATTCATCCATCCCGGACAATCTCTTGGACAATCCAACTTTTTGCCCAACCGGCAATGGAAACTCGGCCAATAACCCCCAAAACAATCTTCCATGCGTCCCAGACGGAAATGATTCAAACAACTTTGTTTCCCCGCGAAGCCGTCACACAGGTGGAGTTCACGTTTTGCTTGGAGATGGAGCAGTCAGATTCGTTAGCAGCAATGTCGACCTGACAACTTGGCGAAATCTCGCTCAATTGTCCGATGGCAATGTCATTGGCGACTTCTAAATTATTGTGCTGATAACGTCGTTCCCCCAAGCGACTTAACTGGAAGCCTGCGAAATCAATTGTTCGGCGTCCGACCAGGCCAAACAAAACTTCTACACGCAGTGTGAACAAACTATTCCCATGAGGGCGTGATTTCATGCACCGTTCGATGTGGACCGTCACCTTGCTATTGCAGCTAGGATTCCCGCTTGTTGGATGAGGGCAAGCCAGCGGGCCAGTCCTGCATGCCGTGAAAGGTTCCGTAACTTTCAACGCAGAAATCCTGAGTCATGGAACAATTGAGTTTGTTCCGAAGCAGGGGACAAAGGGTCCCAGCGCGGGTTCAAGCATTGTCGACGGAAGGTATTACGTGCCGCAGTCTAGCGGGCTGAGGGAGGGGACATATCGCGTCGAAATCCGATCCCCAAAACTTACCGGACGTGAAATCCCGGCAAAATCCCCGTTCCCTCCTGGGACTATGCTCCCAGAGTCTTCTGAAGGTATTCCCAAGGAGTACAATTCCGAAAGCAATCTCGAAATTAATATCCCCACGATTCAAAACGAAGCGAACTTTGACCTATGGTCTAATTGATTGTCTGACAAAGCCGCTTGCGACTGAT
>JAIXVG010000428.1 GCA_027483145.1 Planctomyces sp. | reverse complement strand
TTATTCCCCTGCATGTGCGTTAATCTAAAGTGTCCCGCCGCTGGCAAATGGGCCATGTGGTCAGGGGCATTTGACGGATCGAGTTTGCCCTATGAAGCCTAGACCTTCTGTTTCTTCGACACCACGGCCCAGCACGTCCTCGGCGCAAGAGGGCGATGAGGAAGCCGGGCCATTAGCGCGGCGAGTTGCCGCTGCCCGTGAGGATAAAGATGCACGCGACGGTCGAGACGACCCACCGGTCGACCTTCCCCCCCCGCAAAGCGCTTCGCCATCCATGTCGAACAGTCCCGACGAAGACATCTTTGCTGTTGGCGACGATACCAGCCCCGTTGCTTCAGGCGACGAAACCGATGTCCACGTAGCCGAGCTGCAAAAGCTGACGATGCGCGACCTGCTGGCCATCGCCAAGGACGAAGGGCTGACCGAGTTCACAGGTCTGAAGAAGCAAGATCTGATCTTCAAGATCCTCAAAGAGCGAACCAAGCTCAATGGGCTGATGTACGGCGAAGGAACCCTCGAAATCCTCCCCGATGGTTTCGGCTTCCTCCGCAGTCCCGACTATCACTACCTCCCTTGTCCCGATGACATCTACGTTTCCCCCAGCCAGATTCGGCGGTTTGGGTTACGGACTGGGGCGACCGTCTCGGGGCAAATTCGACCTCCAAAAGAGAACGAGCGTTACTTTGCGTTGCTGCGGGTCGAGGGGATTAATGGCGAAGACTCCAACGCACTGGCCGAAAAGGTCTTCTTCGATGATCTGACCTCGCTCCACCCCGAACGCCGCTTAAATCTCTCTGGCGACCCAACCGATTACAGCTCACGAATTGTCGATATCGTCTCGCCGATTGGTTTGGGCCAGCGTGGGCTGATTGTTTCGCCACCTAAAGCAGGTAAGACCTTACTGCTGCAAAAGCTGGCCAAGGCCGTTTTGCGAAACGACCCTGATATCTACGTGATCGTGCTGCTGATTGACGAACGCCCCGAAGAAGTGACCGACATGGAGCGGCAGGTTAAAGGGCCCAACTGCGAAGTGATCAGCAGCACCTTTGACGAGCCACCCAGCCGCCATATTCAGGTTTCTGAAATGGTGATTGAGAAGGCCAAACGCATGGTCGAATATGGCCAGCACGTGGTGATCTTCCTCGACTCAATCACCCGTCTGGCCCGTGCCTGGAATACCGAAGTCCCTCACTCCGGCAAGATCCTGACCGGGGGTGTCGATGCCAACGCATTGCAGCACCCCAAGCGATTCTTCGGGGCAGCCCGAAACGTCGAAGAAGGGGGCAGCTTGACCATTATGGCCACCGCCCTCGTCGACACTGGTAGCAAAATGGACGACGTGATCTTCGAAGAGTTCAAAGGGACCGGTAACACCGAGTTGCATCTCGACCGCCGTATGGTCGAGAAGCGAATTTGGCCCGCAATCGACGTTAACCGCTCAGGAACTCGCCGCGAAGAGTTGCTGATGAGCGAAGAAGAGCTGCGCCGCGTCTGGATTTTGCGTCGTGTTCTAAACGACATGAACCCGGTCGAAGCGATGGAGCTGTTGCTCAGCCGGATTAAACGCACTAAGACCAACGACGAATTTTTGATGAGTATGAACCTGGGTTAAACGAGTCGTTTGTCAAACTGGCTTACTCCAGTTCGCAGGCAGTACATCCAATCCACAAGTTCAATGCGCACGAATTCAACGCTTCGATGAATTGCCGTACAGACGACGCGAGTCGTATGGTTCTTTGCAGATACTAGAAACCGAGTCCGATTGAATGCCTCATGTCATTAGTGCCAGCCTGCTGATTCCCAATTGCCAGGTAGCGATTGTTGTTTCGCGATTTAACGAGCTGATCACCAGGCGGCTGCTCGAAGGGGCAATCGAAACGCTGGTCAGGCACGGATTGCCCGATAATCAAGTTACCGTTGTCCATGCCCCTGGCTCCTTTGAACTTCCATTAGTGGCCAATCGATTGGCCCATACCCAAAAGTTCGCTGCTGTCATTTGCTTAGGGGCTGTCATCCAGGGAGAGACGACTCATCACGAATACATCAATCATCAGGTTGCAGCCGGAATTCTGAATGCCGGCCTCTCCAGTGGAGTCCCGGTCACATTTGGTGTTCTCACTTGTCCCACGATGGATCATGCACTTGATCGAGCAGGGGGCAAAGCAGGCAATAAAGGCTGCGAGGCGGCGCTCGCCGCGATTGAAATGATCAATATCGGTAGCGCTCTCACTCAACAAGGGCTTTAACACCTTCCCGACCCTCCTTGATGGCCGTTCATGACGAATAGTGTTCCTCACGCAGGTGGGGTCTTATTGTTGTGTGCCACTGGCTTCGCCAGTGTCTTGAAATGCCGGGCCGATCCCTCTGGCAGAGCCAACGCAAAACATCTGTCTGCTGAAAGCAAAAGCTCCCTGTTTCAGATTGACCTACGCTAAAGCGAGTTGCTGCTCCCCTTTGGCTTTATCCTTCATGGGCACGACCACACATGCCAGTGTTGGCAAAGAAGCAATAAACTCCCGCCCATAACTGGCCAGCAATCTCTTCCTCCAACCGGCTATTGATCTTCTGTCAGCCCGATCAGGCCTTAGCCTCTGACCAACGGTTTCCTCATCGATGTCAAAACGTTCCAAAGCTCGCGAAATGGTTGTCCAGATGCTTTACCAGCAGGATCTCAATCCTGACGTAGCAGCAGACACTGTGCGCGAAATGATTCAGACCGAACTGACTGATGAAGCCCTCTGCCGATTCGCCTGGGGCCTCTATTCAGGCGTGATGGAGTTGCGGTCCACCCTCGACAAGCAATTAGAGGCCACTGCCACGAACTGGTCGATACAGCGAATGGCCCCCACCGATCGCAACGTCATGCGGCTCGGCGCCTACGAATTGCTCCACACCGATACTCCGCCTCGGGTTGTGCTCGACGAAGCGTTGGAACTCGCCAAGAAATTCGGCGGCCCCAATTCCGCCTCATTCGTCAACGGCATCCTCGACCGCCTGATCCCAAGGACCGAAGCGTCAAACCCGGAATAGGCTCGCCACGATCGCGCTGACCTGAATGATTCATGTCGGGTGGCCCGACCAGTTGCCCGATTGGTTGGGTTGTGCACCAAGAAGACGCCGCGCCATCCACGCTTACAGATCACTCAACCCACGATCAATGATTCGTTTTCTGAGGACGGTCCACAGTCACTCAAAGTAAGCAAGGGGTTTTGGCGGTTTTTCTGCAAGACCCTGAAGTCGCTGACGCTACGTCAGGTACCTTTAATGACCTAACGCCAACAGAAACGAAACCACCCTCACCAGTAAACCGGCGAGGGTGGTTTCTATCGTTATCGGCTCGGTGAAGACCGTCCGTGGAACTCCGAAGAGCAATTGCGTCCCCGTTGAATCACCATTCAATCGCGCTGGACGCGTCCACCACAAAAGGATCATCTGCTCGCGCGGAGCGAGTTCGGTCGAGACTCAAGTTGTAAAGCCATCCATTTCGCCAGTCTGCCGACAGCTTCTCGGACTGTCTCCTCTCAGTTGCATTCATCAAGGCTTAGGACAATTCCCGGCAAGCTGGAGACGAAGCAGAAGATCGTCCGGCACTCAGCCTAGGCGGCCAAGCCTTCTTCGTCTTCATAGACGAGGTAGTAGACGTTGTTCGAGCATTCTTCGAGGAAAGCCTTAATCGTATCGCTCGAAGTGCTATTGGAAATCTGCTCCAGGGCGGCAATCACCCGATCGACTTCGTCGCTGGAGATTTCTTCGTACTCAAGATCGTTCGTCACGCTTCTATCCCTCCGTGAAACGGTTTACCCGCTGTTGTCGTGGCCTCTTGGCCAACTCCAAAACGTCTATCGTCCTGGCAAACCGGTTTCTGCAGGAGCACCGGCCGAAACTGCGATCGTTGGTACCGGTTTACCTCCCCGGTCGCCGCGCCAGCCCTCCAGCCTGCAGGCTTTAACATGCCTACATCCCCTTTTTGGCTGACTTTGCTGCTTTCGCTCCTTTCTTCTTTGATCCTTTTTTCACCACTTTTGCGGTCGTCGTAGCCACTTTCTTCTTGGAATCAGCTCCACTTTTGGCCCCCTTGGCCCCCTTCGCCTCAGCAGCTGTCTTCTCCGAAAAAATCTTGTCCCACCCGGACGAAAACTTCTCGTTCGAACCCGTGTGAACCGTGTATCCCGTCATCGTTCTCTCCCTCGTTTTGAATTCGATTCTGAGTCTCGTCGTGTGAACATCAAACCATGAGCAAGCTTGAATATTTTCACGTTTCTCCGCGCCACTTGCCAGAATCGGGCGACCCATCACGACGGCTGGATTTCGCTTTTCGCCCACGGGGCACCGTCGGTGGCCGTTGTGTACTGGACTTCCCCGGGGGTATTCTAACCAAGGTCTACGGCCGACAAATCCCTTCGAATTGCTTCCATTCTGGGTCAGGCCACCCGCCTGTCACAAGCGAATCGCCACCTGTCGTCCGTTGTTTCAGCTTCCGCTTCGTTCATCGACTAAAACGCGTCTCAGTTAGTAGTAGCGTCTTGTGGCCTTCGATTTCGCAGTCGAGCACACCACCCAGGCGCGACCATTAACCGTTATGTGGTCGAAACTCTCACCCTCTATCGTCTGGAAAGGTTCCCGCATGACAACTCGTCGCGACTTTCTCAAGAAATCGACCGCCGCCCTGGCCGGGGCGACCATGCCCTATTGGTATACCAGTGCTTCATCTCTGGCACTTGGCAAGCAAAGCGCCAGCAATACACCTCTCATGGGTTGCATCGGCACCGGAGATCGCTGGTGGGCCGTTGGTCCTGCTGCGATGAACTTCGCCCGCTGTGTCGCCGTCAGCGATGTCGATAGCGCCCACATGGGGGCCGCTCGCGGCCGTGTGAAAGAAGCTCAGGCCGACTACGACGCCCCCGAGATGTACGAAGACTACCGCAAACTGCTCGATCGGAAAGACATCGAAGTCGTCACCATTGTGACCCCCGATCACTGGCACAGCAAAATCGCCATTGAAGCCATGCTGGCCGGTAAAGATGTCTACTGCGAAAAACCCCTCACCCTGACAATTCACGAGGGGAAGCAAATCCTGAAGGTCCTGAAGCAAACGGGCCGCGTGTTCCAGGTTGGAACGCAGCAGCGCAGCGGCATGGACCTGCGATTCCTTAAGGCCGTGGCCATGGTCAAGTCGGGCCGCATCGGCAAGGTCAAGAAGGTCACTTGCGATATTGGCGGTGCCCCTGCCAGCGGCGAGATTCCCCTGGCCGACTGCCCCAGCGAACTCAACTGGGAAATGTGGCTGGGGCAAGCCCCGTTGGTTCCGTACCGTTCGAAGCCTTCCGGCGGCAAATATCCCAACTCACGCTCGCACTACGAGTTTCGTTGGTGGTACGAGTACTCCGGCGGCAAGATGACCGACTGGGGTGCACACCACGTCGATATCGCCAGTTGGGCGATCGGCATGGACGAGTCAGGGCCACTCACTGTCGAAGGACTCGTCGCCGAGCATCCAGTTCCATTCAAGGACGGTCACCCGACCCGTGACGATCAGTACAACACCGCGACCAAGTTCGATGTGAAAGTGATGTGCCCCGGCGACATCGAAATGCACATCGTCAGCGAATCTCCTGACAATAACGGGATTCTCTTCGAAGGGACCGAAGGCCGCTTCCATGTCAGTCGCGGCGGCATGAAGGGAAAACCCGTTCAGGACCTCGAATCAAACCCTCTCTCAGAAGACCTGCTCCGGCAGATCTACAAGGGGAAGCAGCCTGGCGAAATCAAGGACGAAAATATTCAGCACATGAATAACTTCTTCCAGTGCATTCAGGATCGGACGCAGCCCATTTCCGATGTCGAGTCGCACCACCGAGCCATGACGACGTGCCACTTGGCCAATATTGCGATTCGCTTGGGCCGCAAACTGACTTGGGATTCGAAGACCGAGCAGATCGTCGGCGATAAAGAAGCCAACATGTGGCTATCACGCGAACAGCGTAAGGGCTATGAAATCGACATTACCGTTTAGTGGCCATCAGCCTCTAGCTGATATCCACCAAATCCCGGCCTGTTGGTCTAGCCACAGATCAACAGGCCGGTTTTGTTTTGCCTGCCAGCCGATCGGCCACCAATACTTGCGGTTGATCTTCCAGCGGCCAACTTAAAACCCGGCCAACAAGTTTCGCCCGGCGTTCCCGCTGCCCCCTCTTCCGCCCGAGGGACTTGAAACTACCTTTACCAACCAGTTACCCGACGAGGATTCGAACCTCGACGTACAGGACCAAAACCTGTTGTGCTACCGTTACACTATCGGGTAATAACGACAAATTTCACCTTAAAGTCTTTTCAGGAATGGCTTTAAGGAGCTTTCGCTGCTCTGAGGAGGCCAAGTTCTGCCACAATTCGCGGCACAAACAAGCCATCCTAAAGACAACCTGTACCAAGACCCGTTCCTGGCGCAACTAGAGCGACACTCGAGGTTTGGCAGCGGTTCAGGGACTGGTATACTTCGATCGAAGTATTCCGTCTCCCTTCTGGATCG
>JAIXVG010000233.1 GCA_027483145.1 Planctomyces sp. | reverse complement strand
GCCAGCGGCCTCGATCCGCGTGCCCGTATCGAAATTCGTAATCTCCTTAAACGCCTCAGCGAACTGAAAAAAACAGTCATTGTTTCCAGCCACATTCTGCCCGAGCTGGCCGATGTCTGTACGCGAGTGGGGATGATTGAAAAGGGAAATCTGATTGTCGATGGCTATGTTGAAGAGGTCATGCGCAAAGCGCGGCAGCAAATTATGCTGCAGATTCGGGTTGTTTCTGACACCGAAAGAGCAGCCAAACTCTTAGAACAGCATCATCAGATTGCTGAAGTTGATATCAAGAAAGAAACGATCGACGCTGTTCTCAAACCCGATGTCCTCGACTATACCTTCATCCCCGAAATCCTGGCTCAGAATGGTTTCCGACTGTCAATGTTCCGGGAAGAAGACGTTAATCTCGAAACGGCCTTTATGCAGTTGACGAAGGGGCTGGTCCAGTAAGGCCGCGGTCACCCTTGATGCTGATCCGAGAACCCTCTGATGCGGTGACCCGGTACAGCAAAACGACGGTTTTCGAACAGACCCAACTGGGTCCTCGGATAGGTTCTTAAGGTCGAGGCGCTACGCATCAAGGCGATCAACTCACCCACGGAGGAGTGTGAAGTGAACGTATCAGCAACGGGTGGTTCGCATGTAATGGAGACTTGGACCGCAGGTCAGTGGACAAGCAGCAAAGCACGCGAGTGCCTGCAGTTCCTGACTAATCAGGGGACATTCCGGTTCCCATCCCTGGCCACAGGGTTGTTTTCGGCATCGGCTTCTCAGGAAGCAGACTTTGCCTTAACCGGGTACCACAATGTCTGGCTACGCGACACTGTCCATATTGCACACGGTCATTGGCGATGGGGCGAAACAGCCGTCGCCGCGCGGGCCATAAAATCACTGCTAGAGTTTTATCACCGGCACGCCCATCGATTCAACGCGTGGATTAGCGGAACGGCCGACCCTGACGATGTGATGCAGCGGCCCCATATTCGCTTTAATGGCGACCTGCTGTCCGAAAATACCGAGAAGTGGTCGCACGCCCAGAACGATGCATTAGGCGGATTCTTGTGGCTTGCTTCGCAAATGGCCATCGCAGGTGACCTGCAGCTGGGTACCAACGATTGGCAAGTTTTGCAACGGGTTGTTGGTTTCTTAGCAGCGGTCAAGTTTTGGCAGGATGCCGATAGCGGTCACTGGGAAGAGACTCGCAAAGTTGAGGCCTCCAGTATCGGCGTTGCCGTTGCCGGGCTGACGGCGTTTCAGCAACTGCAGTCGGCGACAGACGCAATTGCTGCTGGCGATTGGCAACCCTATTCGACCGTAGCCAAGGTATCGATGCTGATCGATCAGGGAAGCCGGGCACTTGCGACCATCCTTCCATCGGAAACCGCGGCCGAACATGGCCCACTGGCCCGAGATTGCGACTCGGCCCTCTTATTCCTGATTTATCCGTTTGGCATTTGTACTGGCGAACTAGCCGATCGAGTGATTGCTAACGTGCGGCAGAATCTGATGGGGCCATACGGAATTCGCCGCTACCTGGGCGATTCGTACTGGTGCGCGAATTACAAACAGCTTCTATCAGCCGATCAGCGAACGGCCGACTTCAGCGATAACCTCGCAGAGCGCGATCGTTTAATGAAACCCGGCGGTGAAGCCCAATGGTGTTTATTCGACCCGATACTGGCGATTATCTACTTCCAGCGTTTCCAATCCTCCCAGGCAAACACTGACCGCCAAATGGCCATTGCCCATCTGGAACGCAGCCTGCGTCAGTTGTCAAATTCCGATTCACCGGCCGGACCTTATCGCTGTCCAGAATCCTTCTATGAAGAAGACGGCGTTTACGGTCCAAACGACATCACACCCCTTTTATGGACGCAGGCCAATTTGAAGCTTGCATTATGGACGGCAGTTCGAGCCCTCGACTAGCTGCAATTGTCAACGGGGTCTGGTGAACTAGCCGATTGTCCTCGTTGCCCGCTGCCATCTGATCGGCGACGCTCAACTCTGCGGGCAGCGGTTCTGCAATGGTTATCGGAGGGCCAAGAAGATCGACCAGCGACGGCACTCACTCAAAAACAGAAATGTCAGACCAATACAAAAAGGCGTCAAGACAACCAATTTCTCGACAGGTCTGTCATGGTTCCTTACATTCGGCCTGTTTGTCTTGGGCGTTTGCGTCGCCTGGGCCTGGCTGATGCCAATTGAATACTTTCAGAACTTGCTTTGGCAATTCGCTGGCACCGACCCATACCGCCAATTTGAAGCGATTGGGCGAGCCGAAGCAGCCTGCTGGCTGGTACGCGTAGCAGGAGTGTTAGCTCTGGTCGCTTTGGTGATCATTTTGTCGTATGTAGATAACGCCAACCGATTCATGTATCGGCTTGTGCACGACATGATCGAAGCGACAACCGACACTCCTTCTATTGCAGCTAACAAGTCGATCACAACCATGCTATTACGACTGGCTTTGTTGGCTTGGTTCACCATCGCCTGCACGCAATGGGTCGCTGCCCTCGACCGGCGATTAACCGACTGGCCATATTACCGTTTTCGCTCGGGGGCCCAGGTCCTGCCCAACATTAGCGACGCAAATCGCGATGTGATCCGATACTTGCGTGAAGCTACTCCACCGGAGTCTCGAATTCTGGTTGTTAGCGACCAGAAGCTGTTCTTTTTGTCGTATTACCTGCTTCCGCGAAGGGTGTACCATAAAATTCATCCCGATAGTGAGTTTGTGATTCCGCTAGCTAATCAACAACGCCAATTAGCGGCCTACCACTACGAAGACCTAGACCCTGCTTGGATCGACAAGGGTCAGTTCGACTATATTCTGGAATACTTCGAACATCCCGATACTTTTACGAAGGATCAGGTTACCAACGATGGCGCATGGATTAAATTCGTTCGAAAAGCCTATCAGGACCCAAACTACTTGCCCACGTTTTTCGTTCAGCTGAGTCCACAACAAGAAAAATCACAACCATGATGGGGCTCTTCATCTGTGGTATCGGATTGGCAGGAGCTTGGGGACTGGGACTGGCCCTGGCAGATTGCATACTTCAAAAGCGGAGCAGACCTCAAGCACCCGACGCCTCCTTGCTGGTGTTTTCCAGGCTATCGCCAGAAATGGCAGGCCTTGGCTTGGTCCTGGGGATCGGCGGAACATCTTGGGCACTATTCTTGTGGTCCTTACTGGGCGGCCGATTGGGCTTCATGACAAGTCTTTCGATCGCGATGATTGGTTTGGCGTTAGGTGCAATGGTCATTGTTAGATTGCCGACTAGCGGGTCGCGTGGCCACTTAAAGTCGAGCAACATCAATTCAGCTAGCAATAGATCAGGTGCTCTTCCATTCGCGACTAGTCAACAACCAACCGCAGTGCCAGGCTATGCGTTGGCTAGCACCTGCCAACTGGTTGTGATCGGCCTGTTCCTTGGGGGCTTGATCCAAGCATTGGCCACGCCGCAACGTTTTTGGGATGAGCGAGCGACGTTTGGACTCCGTTCGGCAGTCCTGGCTGAAGATCAAACGGTCTGGAGCAAGGACCTGCTGCACCAAGACTTCGTTCTTTATCACCCCCGATATCCGCTACTGATTTCACTAGCACAGCAGCACGTTTACGCATTGTTGGGAGAGACAAACGACCGCTGGGCCAAATGCCTCGTTCCGTTGATGTATCTGGGAATGGTACTGGTGTTTGCCGGCGTCCTGTTGCATTCCCGCCCTCCCAGCGTCGCTTGGTTATGGGCGACTGTATTGGCCACCGTGCCAGCACTGATGCCGCACGACTATGGATTTCTATGCAGTC
>JAIXVG010000325.1 GCA_027483145.1 Planctomyces sp. | reverse complement strand
GCCATCAAGCATTTACGACGCGGCCTGACTGGCGCACCACTAGTTGGAGAAGCGTATTTGTACTGGGACGAAGTCGCGTTTGTTGAGAACGCGGTCGACAGTGATGCGTACCGAACGCAGCGGCAACAGCGCCTTAAACAAGCATTGGCTGCACGACCACGATCGCCGGTTGTTCTGTTACGAGCGGGAAGAGATGCGATTTTGGATGGAGAGCTCAAGCAGGCGCTGGCGTATTGGAACCTGGCGATGAAGATCGACTCGGCCTTTGAAGACAACGTCCTTGACCTGACCACCACCACGCTACCAGCAGCCGAGTTCATTAAAGCATTTCAGCCAAATTGGTCAGTCTCGAAGAAGCTACTACTGAGGTATCATCCAGTGAAGCAGCGAGCTGACTACCAGCAGGCGCTCCAGTACCTGGCAGACGTATCGATCGCCCAGGCGAAGAAGAGCACGATTACCGAGACGGCTGATTACCTGGTGACCGCGGCCAGTTGCTACGAGCAGTTAGGCCGCAGCGATTTGTCACGGCGCTGTTACGATGCGGCCCTCAAACGCGACCCGGGCAATTTGACGCTGCACCGCGATTATGGCAAGTGGCTGTATGGCAAGAAAGATTTTGCAGAGGCGACCGAGCATTTGAGTTGGTTCGCGATGCGAAACCCGGATGACCTGGAAATCAACGAGATGCTGGAAGTGGCGGCGAAAGAGCGGTTGAGGAATTAGGTGTGGGGCTGTTTAACGATCTTCTTGAGAAGAACCCTCGCTGACGCTTCGGGCTATGAAAAGTGTGCGTATTTTAATAGCCCGAAGCGTCAGCGAGGGGCTTATTCTCACGAGTTTTGTAACCGAAACAAATACCCCACTGGCTGATTGCCTGGCGATGTGCTCAGTGCTGCACCAAGCCGGTAATGCCGGCGACGAAGAGGCTAGTGAGGGTCCAGCCGGCCATGACGTGGAACCACATGTAGGTGCGCAGCAGGTCGCCCCAATAGATGGTCCAGGGGCCAAGCTTCAGCATTTTGCCTGCAGTCGGGTTGGGCATCCAATAGTCGGCTTGATGCAAGTACGTTAATGGCGTGAAGACATCGAGCGAATAGACCAACGCATTAAACTTGGGATAGTTTTGCGACAGTTGTGGCTCGGTCACTTGATTCTCGTAGACGCATTCGGCCTCTTTGGTGGCAGTCATCAGGCCAGCCCAGGCCCCTATCTGAAAAATGGCGGCACCCAGCAGAATCACAGCGGTAATGCTGAAAAACGCGTTCCAGGGTTCATAGCCATAACCAATCATCGGTCCAAACAGGCTGTACCAAAGTTGTTCGCCAAACGAAAGTCGTTGCATACGACCACGGTCAATCTCTTTCGAGACAAGAACTTCTCGGGCTGCTTCGGGCTGGCCGTTCGCCACGAAAACACTGGCCAATTGATCGTAGGGTTGCGGGCGAAAGCGATTGGCGGGCTGTCGCCTCAGCCAGTCGATGCGCGAAGCGACATCGGTTGGTGCATCGTCATGCAGGGCGGTGTAGTGAAAGCCTTGCAAGAGCAGTTGGTTAGTTCTGGGCCAGCTCGCGGCGTCATCGAGGAGAATGGTGGCCGTGGCCGATCGGACGTCGAGTATTGGAGAGGCTTCGAGTTCGGTCTTGATGCCGGTCCAGCGAAAGCGGCGGGTAATGCTGGCATTGTGGAGCGTGACGGTTGGTGGCTCCCCCTGATCGAATAGGAACGCATCGGCAAAGCTAAGATCGCGGCCGATGTCGGCTCCTTCGAGAATCACGTGGCCTGCCAATGTCGCATCAGCGAGGCGGCAATCTCCTTTGATCGATACAGCATAAGCTCTGAGGGCAACTCCACCCGCAGCCAGTAAGCGTGCTCGGCTGGCTTCCAGCGATCCGCTGATACTAGCCGTACTGAGCTGCAGTTCGCCCGAGACTTCGGCTTCCGTGAACAGCATGTCTCCCCCAATTGTCAGCCCTCCCGCATTGAGGGCGACCCCGCCGCTGTTCGAGAAACTGCCTTGCTCGCAATCGAAGTCACCTAGAATCGTGGCTCGCGCCAGAGAGACGCGGTTCTTCGCTTCAAACCCATAGCGTAAGAGCAGATTCCCTTCGACACGCAGCTTGTCGGCAAAGATGGCATCGGGAGATCGATGCAAAAACTGAGCGTCGCTCGCGTCCAGGTTGCCACCGACGATTGCTCCATGCAGGCGAACCTCTCCGCTCGATACAAAGCCGTACGAAAGGAGGAGATCGCGAGAAATTCGCGAGCCATCGCCGTTGAGCCGGGAGATTTTTGAGCCAGTCAGGCTGAGTTCGACAAGACTGGCATGATTGAAGTCGATCCCGTCGGGCAACAGGCAGTTGATTAAAGCGGTGGGAACTTTGACCGTTGCATAACTGAGATCGAGCTGGCCGGTAATGGTTACGCCGACCAGCTTCACTCCACGTAACGGAAGCAGAGCTTGGGTGTCGGGGTTGGTCAGCAGCCATTCGAGCACTTCGGCCCTGAAGGTGACTGGCTCATTCAGCGATGAAGGCTCGGCTCCGGCGGTTGAGAGGAGCTGTGGGTTGACCTCACCCCCAGTGGCGATGGCATCAAGGGCAGCTCGTTCAAAGGGACTGACCGTACCAAAGCGGCTGGAGGCAAGAAGTTGGAGCCGATTGTCGTCTGCGGCTGAGGCTTGCTGAAAAACAAATTGGCTGACCACTGCCAGTGTGAGGATCAAAGGGGCGAGCCGACTGACCCACGTTGGGGATGCAAAGCCCGTTGAGAGGATCTTGCCTGGGCCGAGTTGATGTTCCATCCGTGTCGAATCCATGTACTTCCATGCCCGGGGGGACTTGCGCTTTCAAATGGGCTATTCGTGCTGATTGGTCGTCAGCGGGATTGTAGTTGAAGCCAGTTGATGACGAATCAGCCAGAAGAGCAGTGGATTCAGTGTAATCGATATCAGGGCACCGGCAACGATCAAGCTTTGGGACTCTTCAGGTAGGAGGCCACGGGCGATTCCCAGTTCAGCCAGAATGAACGAGAATTCGCCAATTTGGCCCAAAGCGGCTGAAATGATTAAGGCTGTTGGTACTGTTCGACCCAGCAGCAGAACAATGGCATAAGCGGCCAGCGATTTTCCACCCACAATGATGGCCAGAACGGTGGCCACAGCCATTGGCTTTTCCCACAAGACACTGGGATCGAACAACATACCAACGGAAACAAAAAAGAGGGCAGCAAAGACATCTTGCAAAGGCGCCAAGTGACGCTCGGCCTTGCTACTGAGCTTGGATTCGTGAATCACGATCCCGGAGAAAAAGGCGCCGAGTGCAAACGAAACACCAAATAGTTTTGCTGCAGCGAAGGCCACACTCAAAGAGAGTGTGATGAGCGCGAGCGTGAATAGCTCGCGATCGCCCGTTTGCTCGATCTTCGACAAGACCCAGGGGAAGACTCGCACGCCAAAGCTGAGCATCAGGCCGACAAACACGCCGACCTTTAAGAGAGTAACTGCGACGGTCGACAGAATAGAAACGAGCGAAACTTGTAACGCAGCGTCGCCTGTTGTGGTTTCACCCATGAGCAGACCAGAGAACGGAGGTAACAGTACGAGGGCGAGGACCATCACCAAGTCTTCAACAATCAGCCAGCCGATAGCGATTTGGCCATTTTCGGTTGATAACAGGCCCCGATCTTCGAGGGCGCGTAAAAGAACCACAGTGCTGGCAACCGAGAGAGCCAGGCCGAAGACGACCCCCTGCCCCAAAGGCCAGCCCCACATGCTGGCTGCTAAGGCACCGAGGAACGTTGCAGCAGCAATCTGGGCGATTGCGCCGGGAACAGCGATCAGTTTGACCTTCCACAACTGCTGCACCGAGAAGTGCATCCCCACGCCAAACATCAGCAGGATAACGCCAATTTCTGCTAGTTGCGGGGCCAGGTGGGTATCAGCCACAAAGCCGGGGGTGAATGGACCCACCGCAATCCCAGCCAGCAAATAGCCAACCAGTGGCGGCAGGCGAAATCGCTGGGCAATAGACCCGCCAACAAAAGCAAAGCCCAATCCGACGGACATGGTGGAGATCAGGGAGTTTTCTGCGCTCACTTGGGGCTTTCAGATGGAATTACGCTGGCGACGGTAACTGGTTTAGAGCTTACCCGAGAACCCTCTGAGGTAACGACGTCGTACAGTCAATCAAGGGTTTTCTAATAGGCACAACCGGTTTCCTGGTTAGGTTCCACAAAACTTGACCAACCTCGCCGACTGAAGCGACGGTACTCTGCCACTCAGGGTAATAGGCTTGCTGATTATCACCACCAATCGTGCCATGCCCCTCGCTGACGCTTCGGGTTACGGAATCAGGAGTATGCCTGCGGTGAGCAATCTCAACAATTCGTAGCCCGAAGCGTGAGCGAGGGATCTTCACCATAAAGAGCTTATCCAAGAATCCTCTGATGCGGCGATGTTGAACAGGCGCAGACGGGTTCCCGGTTAGGTTCTTGGATTGATGACCAAGCTGGTGATTTGCGATCCTGCTCATTTGAAGGGGACGACAACTTGTCCTGAATTGTTTGGCTCAGGCTCGAATCGGTCTGACGCAGAAACGCGGCCACGCCGGTTCGGTTTTGCAAAATGAGTGCCAATGGGTAATATCGACTGATCCAGCATTGGGGGAACACAAGCTGTTGTTGCTGCGGCAACAACTCCTTTGGGCTACCCAACGGACGCGACAGTGATCATTTTTCGTAGCGAGAATCGATACGAGGGGTGGCCACCCCTCGTATCGATTAGGCACAGGACTGGTTGCGTTCCCCCTTTGCTGGTTTGTTGACCCTTAAACGTTGTTTCAAAACCCTGTGGCGGAAAAGTCGGGACTGTGATTCACCGAGTGAAACCTGCCACCAACAAGGTTTTGAAATAGCCTCTAGCAGATTTTAGGGAAGGCATTCGAACCGATTGCTGCCCCCCTTTCCCATGCTCCCTTCGAGTCGATTCCTACTGAAACTGGCTGTATGGGCTTTCTCTGGTATTTGCTGGCGATCTTTGTAGTACTGCTGATGTCCTCTCTGAGTTGGGGATGGAGGCAGCGAAAAAGTCGGGTCGGCTACAGCCGGTTGAATGCCGCTACGGGTAGGAAATACCGGTGGCGGCTTGGGTATGACGTCCGTTTTCCGCTGAAGCCATTTCGTTTTGGGCAGCGGCGGACGCAGCGGAAGAAGGCAGGCAGGCAGCTCGTCCTGGAAGTCCCCCGGCTCCCCTATGCCTATGCCCGGATGGGTTCGCAATCAGGGGAGTTGTCGGGCAAGTTCTTGGACCT
>JAIXVG010000514.1 GCA_027483145.1 Planctomyces sp. | reverse complement strand
CTTTTGGCGTTTGCTCGTAACCATAGCCACCGTCGAGATCGCTGCCGATCGCAACCTGGTGCGGGTTGCCAGCCAGCTGGCAAATATGATCCATATTGTCGATCAGGCGGTCCATGGTGACTTCAGGGAGTGTGACGCCGCGGACCCAGTTGGGCTGAAGCATGATCGCGTCGAGAGCAACCCCGATCACCCCTTCTCGCTTGACGATGGCTCGGATTTGATCGTCGGTAAACTGTCGCTGCCAGTCGCAGAATTTTCGAGCGTTGTTATGACTGGCCAGTACCGGCCCGTGAAACCACTCGATCGCATCATTAAACGACCGATCGGACAGGTGGGTCATATCGAGCGGCATTCCGAGCGATTCCATGTTGCTTAGCAACTGCTTTGCCGACGGGTGCAGTCCCTCTGCAGCCCGTGTGCCCCCGCCATATCGATTAACGTTGTAGTGGGTCAGGCCAATAAACCGAACGCCGCGAGCATGCCACAGGAAGATGTCTTCGGGGGAGCGAACCATGTCGGCACATTCGATGCTGATCAGGAAGCCGAGGGGCGTGTTGGCGGAATCTTTCTGCCAGCAGGCGGCATGGGCACTGAGCTCGGGGCCTGACTTTAGAATTTTGGCGACCCCGCGCTGCTCGAGGGCGTGATAGTAACCCAATTGTCCGCAGCCAGAGCCATAACAGGCTTCGTAAGTCGCGCACCCAAAACCCGACCCATCGTTGCGTTTGCGAGCAAACAACGTGGCAACCGCCAACCCAATGTCTCCCTTTCGCATTTCGGGTAGCGACACAGTCCCCGTCTTGCGGCCAAGCTCGGTGAGGTGGGCTTCCGACTGCCGAATGGAATGAACATCGGTTTCCAGATCGCGTTGCCAATCGAGTGCATTGAAGGCCAGGTCGAGGTGGGCATCGAAAATCAGCATTGCTTTTCCTTCAAAATCAGGCTGCGTTCAGTTTGGGCATACGCCACTGGACAAGATGGATACTAAATAAAACTAGACTACCACTAGCTTCGCTCTAGATTTTTCCTATCAATAGGTGCCTTCGATAGGTTACCTTGTCGAATTGTCAGGGCGACCTAGAGGGGTACAAAACCCGTCAAGACCAGAAGGGCCTTCACGATTACTCCTGAATTGGTGAAGGAGCTTGGTGACAGGTGAGCTTCAGAACAACGTGGCTTCAGAAGGTTGTTCGCTCAATAGAAATACAGAGCAAAGCCAAACCAAATTCGAATACGTTTCGAGCGACAACGTTTGCTGACCCAAGACAGGTTGGCCCGATGACAAGGATTGCTTAATGGATGCTCCCAAGCCAAAACGGACTCGCAGTTACAAAGAGTTGCGGTTGCAACAACTGCGGTCGTTTGCAGAGACCGCTCGTCTGGGAAGCTTGGCGGCGGCGGCAAGAAGCCTCGGGCTGGCCCAGCCGACTGTGTGGGAGCAGGTTCACGCGCTGGAGCGCGAGTTTGGTGTTCCACTGGTTGAAACACATGGTCAAGGCTGTCGCCTGACCGATGATGGGAGGCTGCTGGCAGAGCTTTCGGCGCCGCTTGTGGCCTCGATTGATGGATTGCCCGCCCGGTTTCTCGATGCACGTGGTACTTCGCAAAAAACACTTAATGTTGCGACGACGCCCCGCTCGCTGATGGAAGACTTCCCCGATTGTGTCCTCGAATTCGAAAATCGCTTCCCACAAGTGCGAGCGATGCTGATGGAAGATGGGAACAAGGGTGTATGGAATTATGTGCTGCGAGAAGAAGCCGAGATTGGATTTACCCCCAGCTTCCCCGAACCTGGTGAGGATCCGCCACTTGATTTTGAAGTGGTTTACGAACTCGAACTGTTTTTGATTACTCCGAAGAATCATCCGCTAGCACGAAAAAAAGTAATCAAACCCGAAGATCTGGTCTCCTTTCCGCTCGTTAACTCGGCGCATGCGTTTAGTGATCACACCGTTGCTGCAGCGTTGAAGAAGATGGGGATGTTTGACTCGACAACTCGCAAGCTGGCTTGCTTCTTCACTGCATCCATTCGTCACTATGTGAAGCTTGGCTTTGGAATCGGTCTTGTCAGCCGTCTGCCTGATCGCGCACCAGACCCGGAACTGCATGAACGGTCGATGTCACGCTATCTGGGAAGCCACAAGCAGTACGCCGTGATTCGCAAAGGCTGCCAGCTTTCAGAAGCGGCGCTGGCGTTTAAGCAAATCGTGATTGAATCGTGTGGCGGCAAGGCGCGGACGCCGATCACTGATTGAGTTGGCTCGTAGCGATCGGCAAATCCGCTGAGAACGCGGGATAACCGTCTGGGACGTTCACTTGCCAGGTGCGACCTAACCAAAAATCGGCAAGATCGAGGACTGTAACTCACCGCCGGTGACGTGGACATTTCCTTGCCAATCGATGAACAGGTTCGTTTCCAACCGGACGCCAAAGTCGGGCAAGTAAATTCCCGGTTCGATCGAAAAGCAGGTCCCTGGGAGAACGCGCCTGGGTTCGTTGGTCTCAAGGCTATCCATGTTGGCCCCGTTACCGTGGGTTTCGCGGCCGATGCTGTGACCTGTTCGATGAACGAACTTCTCTCCATAGCCCGCTGCCACAATCACTTGCCGCGCTGCCTGGTCTACTTCTGAACCTAACAATGGCCGCTGAGCTGCGAAGCGTTCCTTTACCAGATTTATAGCGGCATCACGAGCGTTGGCCACGATCTTGAAAACACTGCTATATCGATCTGGAACCGCATCACCGACGAATCCGACGCGTGTCAAGTCGCTGTAAACGCCATCGGGGTCATCCACCTTGGCCCACAAGTCGACCAGTACAAAATCGCCTCCAACAATCGCGTGATTGGTCGCTGGAGTTGGCTCGTAATGCGGATCACCGCTATGGGCATTCGCTGCGACGATTGGGGGATGATAGGTCGTCAGCCCGTGATCACGAAAAAAGTCCATGATCATCGATTGAACTGCCAGTTCCGTGGTTTGCCCTTGCCGCAAGACCTCGGCCGCAATGTACTCCCACACCAATTCATAGGCCGCATTTGTCACCTCGGCCGCTTGTTGGTGAAGTACCCACTGTCGAGGAGTCCAAACCGCCTCAAACAATTGAATGAGATCGGCCGAGCTGACCACTTCCGGCCCCAACGCACGAACGAGCTCGACGGTCCCGGCGTCGACTCGCGACATGGTTGGCAAAGCATTGCGAGGGGAATACTCCATCGCCACGCGTGTTGCACCAGCCAAGCAGGCCGCAATTCCAGATTCGAACGACTGCCAACTCAAATAGATCTTCTTGTCGCCCGGCAGATGGTCGAGAGTGCCGGGTTCGATCGCATGGACGAGGCGTTGGGGGACCCCGTCGGCCGGTATCCAGTAGACCCACCGCCGCGACGTGGGGGTTGTGTGTTCTAAGTCGACGATGCGCCGCGCGAGGACGTTCGAGCCGCGAAAGTCGTACAATAGCCAGCCACTCAGTCGTTCGGCCCTGAGCGCTGATTGAATTGGAGCAAGCTCGAACGGCATTACATCGCCTGACTAGACCGCATTGCGGATATGTGTCGCGTATAGATTTGGGACTGATTGACTTGATGGCCCCATCAGGACCACCAAGATATTCAAGCAACCTAACGCGTCACGGGCCGGCTGTCGACCAGCTATACAAACAAAAAACACCCTTGGGCCATAGCCCAAGGGTGTCGAAATAGCAAACTGGTTTGGATCGTTAACCGCTCGTGGCCCAAGCTAAGCTGCGGCCGAGCCATCATAGGGTCGCAAGCGAGTTTCGCCCCGTACGACATCTGGAGTGAGAATATACTTTTTGCCAGCTTCCATATCTGGAAGTTCGAACATCACATCGAACATGGCCTCTTCGACAACCGAACGCAATCCGCGGGCACCGGTATCTTTTTCCTTGGCGATGCGGGCAATTTCCCGCAAGGCTTCGGGGGTCATCTCCAGCTCGGCGTTTTCCATCGCGAACAGCTTCTGGTACTGGCGCACCAAAGAGTTCTTTGGCTCGACCAGAATTCGAACGAGGTCTTCTTCTTCGAGGGGAGCCAACGCACTGACAACAGGCAACCGGCCGACTAGTTCGGGAATAATTCCAAACTCGATGACGTCATCAGTGCAGGCCTGGCTGAGTAACGCCCCCGAGCGCTCATTGTGAGCAACGTGGGCACCGGCAGTTCCGAAGCCGATTGTCTTCTTGCCTAATCGCTTGCTGATAATGTCTTCCAGCCCAACAAACGTCCCGCCACAAACAAACAGAATGTTCGTGGTGTCGATTTGAATGTACTGCTGTTCGGGATGCTTCCGCCCCCCTTGCGGTGGAACGTTGGCAACGGTCCCCTCCAACATCTTCAGCAGGGCCTGTTGGACCCCTTCGCCGGAAACGTCGCGAGTGATCGAGACGTTCTGGCTGGTCTTTCCAATTTTGTCTATTTCGTCGATGAAGACGATCCCGCGCTGGGCCGCTTCAATATCGAAGTCGGCTGCGTGCAACAGCTTCAAGAGCAGGTTTTCGACGTCTTCGCCGACGTAACCGGCTTCTGTCAGGGTGGTTGCATCGCCAATTGCGAAGGGGACCTGCAGATACTTGGCCAGCGTCCGGGCGAGCAGGGTTTTGCCCGAACCAGTTGGTCCAATCAGCAGGATGTTCGACTTTTCGATCTCGACGTCGTTGTCGCCATCGTGCGTCGCGGTGAGTCGCTTGTAGTGGTTGTGAACAGCCACCGAAAGAATTCGCTTAGTGCGATCTTGTCCGATCACATACTGATCGAGGTGAGCGGTAATTTCACGCGGAGAAGGGATGCGATTGAAGAGCTTGGCGGGGGTACCGCGCCGTTTTCGTTCCTGGTCGAGGATCGACTGACACAGCTCGATACACTCGCCGCAAATGTAAACTTCGTCGGGGCCTTCGACGAGCGGGCCGACTTCTCGGTAGCTTTTGCGACAGAACGAACAATTAGCGTTCTTCTTGCCGGTTGAGCCACGTTTGCCAGCGGACATGAAATCACGACCTGAGGGCATTAGCAATCCTTCAACGCTGCCGGGTGGAATTTCTAGTGAAGCGGTCCAACAGAAAATCAGCGGCGCGTCCTCGGCCCACAGTCTTTCGGCGACAACTTACGTTGTCATCTTCGCAACTGTTGATTTTGCATCCTGCGACAGCCCAATCCTTCAGGCTGTTCCGACTAATCGGAAAACTTTAGCTTTGAACAACTGGCCTACTTCGTGTTGTCTTTGTCGTAAAGCCACCTTGTGGGCAACCTGCGAAACACCAAGAGAAGGCTAGCGGTCCTCAGCAATCGTTAGAGTTCGTCTGCTGCGTATCTGTGGATGAGGGCTCTGCGGCTTGCATTTGACTATCTGGAAACTGTTCAGCAATGTCGGAATCGGCAATCGAAGTCACCATGGTTGAGGAAGACTCATTCGCGGCGGTTGGTACCACCTGTAGCGATCCCCCCCGACTTTGACTTCGCTGACTACCCTTGGGTTGCTGAAAGTTGCCAATTAACTTCTGCTGACTGGAATTGGCCAGTCGGCTCCTAATCATTCGGTATTCTTCTTCGGTCAACTCACCTTCGCGAAGCAAATCATGCGTGCGGCCCAGCAATTCACGCTCGGCCGCGGCAACATCCTCATCGTCGCGAAACCATGCTCTGATCATTAAGGTCAACCAAATGGTAATGCCCAACGCCAACAGGATAAGCAGTGTCTCCCAGACGCTTGGCACTAAGATGGTTAGTCGAGACTTGTCAGCAGCCAGTAAAAAGGCCATGTGGTACTCCGAGCGGTCACTTCTGCCGATGCTGGCCCGTCGCAGATATCCTGTATCGGATTATCAGGCGACAGGTTCACCCCGGCAAGACCGCCCTTAGAGAACCAGACGGAGGAACTGGAAATGCATGAAGAGTGAAAAAAATTGTTTTGTCGCCTGCAAACGATACTAGCGACGAAAAAATGAAGGCATCATCCGGCGTAAGGGTCGAATCTGCCGGAGTTTGAGTGGCTCCCGCCCAAATCGAACCAGCGGCCTTCCAGTGGAGGGTGGCTTCGTTGGTTGCAGGCCGGGTGGCTCTGTGCAGAAATGCAAAGTTTCCAAAATTGCGTTGCAAGTTTGACTGTTCAGGCGTTTGCAGGCGATTGATTCAGACAGGCAGCTCAACCGCATTACTGCGATTCGACGTTTCCAGGACCGGGTTCAGTTGTCCGACTTCAGCGACTTCAGGTAGGCATACAAGTCGGCATAGTCGACCGGTTGGCAATCCCTCAGTAATCCCGCCGGCATTAACGAAACTGGCGAACGACGCCGACTTTCGATGTCTGTGGATTCCACTCGCGAGGTTTGCCCCAACCCGTTACGCAAGATGAATCCGTCAGTCGACTCGTAGACGATCATGCCCGACAAACTGCGGCCGTCTTTCGTTTCAATCTGTGTGGTCTGATACCGGGCCGACACATCACGACTCGGCTCGACGATTGAAGTAAACAAATCGGGAATGGAAAACCGCCCGGTGATTCCGGTTAAGCTCGGGCCGACTGCATTGCGTCCCCCATGACATTGAGAGCAGGCCAGTTTGCGATACAGCTTCTCGCCCCGCGATGCATCACCCGTGTTCCAGTCGACGCCGGCTAGCCGATCGGCGAGACCTGCCGTACTTTGCTCGCCACTTGTTTGCACGTGACCAACTAACTGAGGATAGGCGCGACCAAACCAGTCATCAATGGCAGACTGAACGGCCACTTGCGGTTTGTGACCCGCAGCACCCGCCACAAAGCCGAAGCGATCTTTGGCTGCAACTGCGAGCAGGCCCGCAACACGTTCTCGCAATAGATACTCTCGCCGGTCAGTCGACAGTCTTCGAAAGGCGGACACAAGCAGGGCGATCTGCTCAGGCTCGGCTGGAAGTGCCAGTTTCTCGATCGCTCCTAACGCGGCTTCAACAACTTCTAGCTGGGGCCATTCCAGTCCTGCATAAAATAGTTCGATATCGACCGAACTGGGCTTAGCGGCCAGTGTCGATATCACTGCGCCACGAATGGCGAAATTGCTCGCCCAGTTGCGAAGCAATTCTTGATCTGCCGCCTCTGCTGATTCTCCAACAATAAACACCAATTCATTGGTGAGCGGGTAGTCGGGGCTGGCGCGAATGGCTTTGACAAATGCACCGATCGCAACAGGAAGCAATTCGCCGGGCAATTCACTTAAAAAAAGCGTATGAGACGGCGCACCAAATTCGGGGTTCTGAACAATCGCCACGGCCAGCATTGGGTCTAGCGTGCAGTGGGCGGCGTAAAGCTCTTTGACGCGATCATTCCAACTGGAATCCTGCACAGCCTGCTTTCGCCGCAGTTTCTGGTCGACAGAGATGAACCCTTTTGCAATCGCGTCTCGTTGAGCCACATTACGTGAGACCGGGACCGTGGCTGCCACATAGAGATAGTGTAAGTCGGAAACCGGGTCAGACTCGTCAGTCATTTGTGCCAGCAACTTCGACAAAAGCTTTGCATTGGGAGGTTGGACCATCGCAATCAGCCGGGCCAGCTCTGCCGAGACAAGTGGGTCGGCATGGGGGAACCGATCAGCCAGTTCGACTCGCCAAGGATCAAGCAGCGAATCGACTTCAGCCAGCGAAAATGCAGGGTGATAGCCATCAAACGCAGGTTGCCCCTCTTTGATTGGACCAACGTCACCCAGCACGATCTGCAAAACCCGGCAGGCGTCGAGTGCGATCGCATTGTTGGCAGGAGCCTTCAGGATGCTCCAGGCGATCCACGCAGACTGACTTTCGATCCGCTCCCGCATTTCTCCAAGACCACTCACGGAGGCATAGGCCCAGGAGAGTTGTCCGCGCTGAATGTCCGGCGAGTTTGGATCACCCTTGCTGAGTTCGTTTCTAACTTCGGTCACAACAGATAAAGACTGTTCTGCCAGATGCCGGCAGGCTTGCCACCGAATGGAAGCTTCGCGATGCCCAAGTACCTGAACAAGGCCCGCGATCAAGTTATCGCGACCAGCCCCAGGCTCGCCGCTTAACAGCTTCTGAGTTTTTACTGGCGAAACAGCAGATAGAGTCGCCAAAACGACTTCAGGCTCCGTCGCTATGAACAATTCAGCCAGTGACTCAGCCGGTAACTCTACCCCTGTGACTCCGGCCGACCAGACTGCTCTCGCCCGCACGATCGCCGCTGAGCTTTTTAGGAGTGGGCCAAGCTGCGCGGCAGATAGTCCCTTGTGAAACTCGGTCAATGCATCAATCGCTCGGCCGCGAACTGCTGAATTCTGCCCGTCATCGAGGGCGATTTCTTCCAGCAGTTTTCGATTTGCCTGCTTCAATATGGGACTTGTTTTGGCCCGCGACCAACTGGCCAGTGGCTGCGGGGCGTTCAATGCAGCCAGCAATAGCGTTCGATCGACTCCCCCATTTGCAAGACCAGGAAGCTCAAATCGAGAAGGTTGAGCAGCCTGACGAGTGACGCGCCAGACGCCCCCTTGTGTTCCACGTCCCCCGACGCTGACCAGTAATGAGCCATCGTCTGCCACCTCGATATCGGTTGGCGCGAAGCCGTAGTCCCCCTTAGCTTTCATGAACACTTCAGGCATCGATTGCCAGCTTGCAGGACCCGTGGGCTTAAGTACCAGTACACGCCCATAAGTCCAATCGAGCGCAAACACCGCATTCTGGTACTCTTCGCCAAGATGCGAATGCTGATAGATCAGTACGCCAGTGGGAGACCCGCGCCCGCAGGTGGCCCATACTTTTGGTGCATCAAAGAAATAATCGGGCTGTTTCCAGCTTTTGCTTACCCATCCATGATGTCCCCCATATGCGACCTGCAGCAATCGGGTGGGCCGGTACCATGGCAATGAGATTTCCCGCTCGTCATCGCTCTCAAACGTGATCAGCGAATTGGTTGCAGTGAAAGCAAAGTCGTAGGCGTTTCGAAAGCCATGGGCAATCACTTCTGCCGCAGACAGATCTGGCATAAAGCGAATGATCGCCCCCCCCTCAGGGTGCTTGATCGGGGAAGAGGTCAGGCTGGCAAACGCCTTGGTCACACCAGCCGTGTTCCCGGCAATCAAATACCAATATCCATCAGGACCCTGCTGTATAGCGTGGGTATCGTGCTCACCACCGGTTTTGAGCTTCAGGAGCGTTTCGGGGGGTCCGTCGGCTTGCAGGTCACCATTACGATCTTTGAATCGCAATAGCCCCTCGTCGCCAATGCATAAGAGGTCGTTTCCGCGCCAGGCTAATCCTTGAGCGCCAGACTTTGGTAAATCACTGAATGGAATGACCCGCTCTGCTTTGCCATCGCGATCAGCATCGACCAACACCGAGATATACCCCGGCCCCGAGACAACGGGATGTCCCTCTTGCGGGTGAACCGTCAAGACAAACGTATCGTGCGCCTGTTCGTCGGTGGCGAATGCCGTGACACTCAGCCCGTCGGGAACGCGGACGAGGTCATCAGCCATGAGACTGCTTAAACAGCAACTGGTTAAGCAACAACTAGTGCTGGCGGAGAGCACAACCAGGGTGTGGCAGAATCTGCTGAACATCTCGATCCATTCGATATGAAGCGGTACGACGGAGCAAACTTGCTTCGAGCTGGCCCCTCACCCGGAAGTGTTGCAGTTTCTACCCGAATCGACCAGACGTGGTTCGGGCGAGTGGTTCGTTTTGAGGGCCGAAATACCTGCCAACTTGAAAAAAAATCGCTGCGCCCGATTTTTCGTCATCATTGCCTCATCGAGAACTTCCCGATCGGCCGATGACATTTCCAAAAACTGGTTGGCAAATAGCCCGAACCAAGACCCAGCTCGAGCGCGGTAGCGTCTGCCGCCATTTTGCAGCGGTCGTCGAATGTCGCCAACTGGTAATTTGCTGGAATGAAGCGATGCACGCTCCGATGTTTATTCTTTCGTGTGACGGCGAAATCCTCGGTGTTGATACTCCGGGAAATCGCGACCTGGTGCGCCGAATTCACGCCTGCGTCGCAGCATGTGAAGGGCTAACCACCGAAGAGCTGGAGCGGGGGATCGTCGCTGACATGCGAAATGCAATCGAGCAAGTCGTTCCGCTGCTGGTGAATCGGCCCGACGTCGGGACCATCGAAGCGTTCGCCGCCTGAACACTGTTCCAGTGCGTCCTCTGCTGGTTATCGATTGCCTTAACCGTTCGCAACGGGCCTGGCATGTAACCGCTTGCAGCATCAACGCGGCTTGTCTTGAATCAGGCGCCTAGCGAAGCCGACTTTGCTTTCGTGACTTCAGCCTCATATCTGCGTCCGACGTCCCCTTGTCCGGTGAGCAGTACT
>JAIXVG010000125.1 GCA_027483145.1 Planctomyces sp. | reverse complement strand
CTTGCCGAAGGCGGTTCCAATCGAACCAATCACGCCAGGCTTGTCCATGTGGCGGTAGAGCAAAAGGAGGCCATCGAGGTAGGCGTCGAGGTGGAACTGGTTGATTCGCACCAGCCGAAGGAATTGACGACCGAAGACGGTTCCGGCAACAGTTAGCTCGCCAGCATCGGTGACAACCGTTGCGCTGATCAGAGAAGAGAAGTCGGAAGGCTCTTGCGAGACCGATTCGGTGATTTCGATTCCGCGCTCGCGGGCCATCAGTTCGGCGTTAACGATATTGACGTTTTCCGCCATCGCGGACGAGAGTAGGCCTGCCGTGAATGAAGAGGTGAGCAGTTTGGTTTTTTTGCTGCCGACTTCGCCGCGATAGGTGACGCTTGCACTCCGAAGACCACCCGATTTGTTGAGCTGGGACATGACGAGGCCCAGCCGCAAGGCCAGGTCGAGGTAAACGCGAACGTCGGCCATCTCGGCGGCAGAAACTGGAGCCATATTGACGGCATGCCGGACTTCATTGCGGGCCAAGAAGCCCGACATGATTTCGGCTGCTTCCAGTGCCACCATCTCCTGGGCCTCATCGGTCGAAGCGGCCAGGTGGGGGGTCACCAGAACCTGTGGCAGTTTGACGAGACGCAGGTCGGGAGAAGGAGGTTCATCGACAAATACATCGATCGCTGCACCAGCCACATGGCCAGATTCGATGGCGTCGGCGAGGGCTTCTTCATCGATGATGCCGCCGCGAGCACAGTTGATCAGCCGCACCCCTTTACGCATTTTGGCAAGGCGTTCAGCGTTCACCAGGTTCTTGGTCTCTTCGGTCAGTGGCGTATGAACCGTTAGCAGATCACATTTGACGATCATTTCATCGAAGTCACGATAGAATTCGATTCCGTGCTCTTGTGCCCGTTCAGCCGACATGAAGGGGTCGTAACCCAGTACCTGCATTTCGAGGCCAATGGCGCGGCGTGCTACGGCGAGGCCAATTCGACCCAGACCGGCTACGGCGAGAGTCTTTCCTGCCAACTGGGTTCCGGTAAAGTTCTTCCGATCCCACTTACCAGCTTTCATGGTCGCATGGGCAGGAGCGATGTTGCGGGCTAAGGCCATCATCATGGCGACGGTGTGTTCGGCGGTACTGGTTGTATTTCCGGCCGGAGTATTCATGACGATGATTCCCTCGCGCGTGGCCGACGGGAGATCAATGTTGTCGACGCCTACCCCTGCCCGAACAATGGCCTTAAGCCGGGGCTGGTCCTTGAGCAGTTCAGGAGTGAGCTTGGTTGCAGAGCGGATGATGATTCCATCAGCCGTCATTAAGGCTTCCCGCACTTGTTCCGGGGTGAGGCCGCTCCGAACGTCGACTTCAATTCCTGGAGTGTCTTTCAGGAGCTGAATACCAGCCTTGGAGAGATTGTCGGTGATTAAAACGCGAAACATGGGTCGCTACCGTCCGAAGAAACTAGTGGGTGAAACAGAGATCCAATCGGCGCTGCTGCATCGCAGGCACCGTTTGGAGTGCTATGGAATGGGACGCATCATAGGTGACTGACCGAACGAGGCAAAGCGACCGGCCGCCTGTTACCGGCTGGCCCCCCTGGACCAGCTACGCGGGGCATTAGACACGGCCCTACTACCTTGGGAGCAGTATCGGCCTGGGATTGCCCGGAGATTCTCGAAAATGGTGAAGCGGGAGGACGGGGCTGAATGCCTCTGATGTCTTCCGATCAATTCTCGACTAGATAACCGGCTGAAAGTCGCATAATTCGACCTGTACGTTGGAGTAACCGTTGTAGGTGTTGATGTTTGGCTGGAATGCAACCGAGAAATTCGATCCGTGGGCTTCCAGGTTTTCGGCCCAATCGGCCTTGCCGAACGCCACGGCACGAATGGTTGAGCCTCGTTGCCCCAACTGGAGGGACAAATGCCGCTCTCCTTCCCCCATTTTCTTGATTGGTGCCGCCAGCGAGACCCCGGTGGCTACCAGGATCGGTCGGCGGTTCATGGCGCCAAATGGTCCAAGTTGATCAAGCTCGACGACCGCTTTATGGGTCAGGTCGCTCAGCGAGACTTCGGCATCGATCGCCAGTTCCTCAGTTCCGGGGGCGAGCTGCTGATTTTCTGCTGCATGCAGACACAGGCGATCTCGCAGTTCGTCAACGCGTCGATCATCCAATTTAAGTCCAATGGCGACATGGTGGCCGCCAAAGGTGTTGAGCAAATCGCGACAGGTTGAAACTCCCTGATGAAGGTTATAGCCACCATACGATCGCCCAGAACCCTGGGCGATATGCTGCACTTCATCTTTGGCCAGCATAATCGCCGGCTTACGGAAATGTTCGGCAACGCGACCAGCAACGATTCCTAACACACCCGCGTGCCAGTCGGCATGAGTCAACACTAGCGCTGGAGCAGATTGCCAAGCAGGATTCGCATCGACCAGTTCTTTCGCCTGCTTATACATCCGCTGTTCAACGGTGCGGCGGTTCTTATTGAGTTCATCCAAGTGTTTCGCCAAGGCGACTGCTCGTTCGGGCTGATCGGTTGTCAGTAACTCAACCGCGAGCCGCGCTTGCCCTAACCGTCCGGCCGCATTGATCCGGGGAGCCAAGTTAAACGCGACATCTTCGGCAGAGAGTTGTTTGTGCTGGTTGAGCTTCGAAACTTCCAAGAGGGCTTTCAGTCCTGGATTGGCCCGGTCGAGTAAGCTTCCTAGTCCATAGTGGACGATGACCCGGTTCTCGTTGACGAGCGGCACCACATCGGCGATCGTGCCAATTGCAGCGAGGCCAATCGCGCTTAGCAGGAATTCTCGCATGCGTGGCGAGGCTTTCTTGCCATCTCCCAGGCGTGCGCAGACGGCCCAGGCCAGTTTGAAGGCAACGCCCACTCCACATAGCTCTCCAAATGGATAGTTGCCTGCCAGGCGGGGATGAACGAGCGTGGCATCGGGTAATTGAGAATCGAACTGGTGATGGTCGGTAATGATCAATTCAACAGCCAGCTCTTTGGCCAGCAGTGCTTCGGCGACGCTGGTGATGCCGCAATCAACGCTGACGATCAGTCGCTGAGGGTCTTCGGTGGCCAGTTTGCGGATTGCTTCGCAGTTGAGGCCATACCCTTCTTCCAGCCGACTGGGGATGTAATAGTCGACCTTGCCCCCTGCGAGGGTCAGGCAATGCCACAAGAGACTTGTCGAAGTGACACCGTCGACATCGTAATCGCCGTAAATGGTGATTCTTCGACCGGCCTTCATTGCTGCGACGATTTTGTCGGCTGCCGCTGAAACGCCCGGAAGCTGCTCGGGATCGTGGAGGCTGGTCAATTTGCGAGCGAGGTAGGCCTCTGCGGCACTAGAAGTTCCACACCCCCGAGCCGCCAGAATTTGGGCCAGGAGCCCAGAGATTTTCAGTTCTCGGGCCAGTTGCCTGACGCAAGACTCATCAAACGGGGCGATACGCCAAAGTTTCATGGAGAGGCCGCCTCCTGATTGCGGCAAGGTTTTCTGTGATCGAACTTGTGGCGAGTTGTTCGAAGTTAATGGTCGATGGCAGCGGGCATGTACGCTTCCCGAGTCGTGGTCGGGTTTTTCTGTAGCGATAACTCGTTTGTTGATTGTGAGTTGTGGCCAATTTTAGTCGCGGATTCATTCGAAATTGGCCTTCGCCCCTTGGTCCCGATTGTAACCCGACTCCGCCGGCTTTTCTTGGGTCGATGATGCAATAGTTAGACAAAACGACACGATTTGCGACAGAGGCGATCCTGTGCAAATGATTTACGGGAAATGATTTGTGGAGACTTTGGCAGTGCCGAGAGAGAGGGCCGGGACGGGATTTACCTGTTCGGCACTTTCTGCCAGACTTCAAAGGGGGGCCGCAGGTCCAGCAGGGGGACGACAAGTAAGTCACCGCGCGAGACCTGGCAGGGACCAAGGCAAGATCGAACCCATTGCAAGGAAGCAAAGATGTTTGGGCTTGGGAAGCTCGTATTTGGGATGCTGGTTGGGGCGGGGATGATGTTCGCCAGCTACAACTATCAGGTTGTTAGGACCCCCGATCGTCTATTGGTTGTTGCTCGGATTGCACCCCACCTCAAAGACCTGTACGTCGATACCCGCGACTGGGGCATTCAAGATTGGCAGGCTCGGCCTGTGCTGACGAAGTCGATGAGAAAAAACGGGTACGGCGACGTAATTGAGCAATCGATGGCGGATGGACTCCTTGGGGGACTAGCCCCTGAGACCAGCCGCGTGGTCCCCAGCTCGCTGACTTCTGCTCCAGCGTTTCGCTAGACGAACAATCCCAACCCGAACTCGTGTAGCTGGTTGGTTGTTTAGGGTTCAGAGTTGAGAGTATTGAACGCAACGAGCTTCAATCTCAGGTTGCATTCGGTTGGCCTCTTCCCAGTTGCGGCTTAGTCAGGACGTTCTTCTCGTGCAGTCATTCCTGCGAGCCTTGATTCCGACGCTCCTGGCGGCCGTATCGGCTGGCTGCCTGGGAATGGATCGAGCAGGTAGCCTTCCCAAGAAGACGGCCATTCGCAGTCAGTCATTGCATGTGCTGACCGACAATCGTTTGGCCAAAGATCATGAGCTACTCGTTGACTTGAATCGACTGAAAACCGAGGTAACTCATCAGTTAGAGCTTCCCGATGCCCAGCAGCAGGTCGTTGTGTATCTCTTTGGCGATGAAAAACGGTATCGGGACTACCTGGCTAAAGAATACCCGACCCTTCCGCCACGGCGTGCTTACTTTGTGGGGACTTCTAAAGAACTGGCCGTCTACACTTACTGGGGCGACCGAATTCAAGAAGACCTGCGGCATGAATACACTCACGGCGTGTTGCATGCGGCTCTGAAGGAGGTTCCACTGTGGCTGGATGAGGGGTTGGCCGAGTACTACGAGTTGAAAGGGCCGCCTGGACAAGTGAATCGGGAATACGTCGCGCGGCTGGGGCAGCAACTCAGCCAGGGCTGGGCCCCGAGTATCGAGCGACTTGAAACGCTGCTAACGGTTGACCAGATGCGCCGCGAAGACTATCGCGAAGCCTGGGCGTGGGTCCACTTTATGCTGCATTCCAGCGATGCAACGCGCGATGTGCTGCTGGCTTACCTGCGCGACCTGCGTACAGAGGCCCAGCCCGTTTTGCTTTCTGCACGCCTGCGAAACGAAGTTCCAGGGATTGAGGCCCGGTTTGCAAGCTATGTTGGTTCGCTGGGTAGCGTTCCTGTTGCGCTTTCGGCGGCGAAGTAATTCTCGTCAAGGGCCAACTTACCACACGTGTCGTCGCAGGGGCGAAGCTGTCAGCAATCAGGCTTGTGGCCACAATTAAGATTTTGGCCACAGTGCAGCGAAGATTGTGGCAACGAGAATCGAATAGGCGACTGATTCGACAACATGGCCCACAATGCGCACTCGAAACCAAATGGCGTGCGGCAGCATTGCAAACAAAAAAGTCATCAGACTGGCCGTGCTAACAAATCGGAAAACGGTCGCGAAGTCGGCCCCGGGCTTGAGGGCAAGTGCAGCGAGGTAGGCAAGGCAGACGCTGGCTAACAGGTCAAAGCAAATCGTCAGCCCCAAGTTTTGCCCCATGTTCCTGGGGGAAAAAACGCTGAGGACGTACGCCGAACCGTCCTGGAACTTGGCCTGATGTTCTGGCGTCCCCATCTCCTTCATAGATGTTGCACCCGGTACCATATAGTTGCCGTGGGGTATGGATTCGCCCCGCAGCGTATCGAGGACGGGACCTTCATTGGGGAGCTTGACCCAATCGTGAAAGTGCAGGCCAAGGATCATCCAACTGAGGAAACCACCAAAGAAAAGTGCAACCGTAGAGAGGAGGATGGGGAGCCACAGGGGAGCGATCAACATGGGTGTATTCTCCAGCGAGGGGACGCGACAACGGCTATTCTGCGCCAAATCAAACCAGTCAACAACAAGCAGAATTACAGCGAGTTCAAGAACGCGATTAAATCGCGACGCTCTTCGGGGGTTAGGGCTTCGCCTGCCACCTTTTCTGGGGCGTGAAACTTGGTGAGTACCTGTTCGAGTGACTTGGCTTTGCCATCGTGCAAGAAGCGTCGGCGAAACGCCAGTCCCAATAGTGACGGCGGGTTGAGTTCGAAGTATTGTCCCTGCTTACTGGCCCGGCCGACATCAAAGGTGGCAGGAGTCGTGTACCCGGCTGGGGCGTGGCAGTTTACGCAAGCTCCCTTGCCTTGAAAGATTGCTTTCCCATTCGCGATCGCCTGAGCTTGAGCTGGTTGATTGAAGGCCGGACTGGGGGCGACTGAAGTTAAAGACTCCATGTATGCAATCAGCGCTTCGATGTCCGCAGACTTTACATCTTGCTGGGTTTGCATCGATTCTTTGAGTGAACGCGACATCGCATCGGGCAGGCTGCTTTGCCATCCGTGCCAAGTCCACGGACCGGTTGTGCTGACCCCGTACAAGCTGGGGACCAGTTTTGGCAGGCCATATCCTCCATCATTTCTAGTATCGAAAATCTGACCGCTGGTCCCTCCGCCCGGGTGGCAAGTTTGGCAGCTATACCAGCTGCTGAGGGAGCGATCGGCTGCGGCAAAGATCTGCTCGCCACGGCGGGCTAACGAATCTGGCGGGCAGTCTCCCAAGG
>JAIXVG010000612.1 GCA_027483145.1 Planctomyces sp. | reverse complement strand
TGTGTGAAGGTGACTGCCGGCCTCGTTATGTTGTGGTAGCGTCTTTGCCCCTTTTTCATGTTGATTTCGCCAACCTTGATGTACGGCCAGCTCGGCATCGCTTAACCTGCCGTCCTTGTTCCCGCTCTCTTCAGAAGGAAGCTGATCGATTTTGAGCGAGTCCCCTGACAATTCGCAAGGTTCATCGGCAACACAGTCGTCCAACGATGGCAGCCCAACAGCCGTCGCGGGTTTGTCGCGACAAGGGACGTTTGCCGTCATCATGCTGGGACTGGTCCTGTTGTCACTGCGGGCGGTTCTCCTTCCTGGAGGGTTCGGCAAGGTCTATGTCGTCCCTCAGCAATCGGCTGCGGTCGAGGTGGCTCAGTTAGATAACGAGGCCAAAGGTGGAACCAAGTCTTCAGCGGTCATTCGCTGGTCCGAGTGTCCCCCCTTCGCCCCCAATGCCACCCTCAGTTGGCCTCGCACGCTGGGATTGTGGACTGCTGCACTGCTAACCCTGTGCGTCTTCTCGTACTTGTTCGCCGACAACGTCGGTTACAAGTTTGCGGAAGCGTTGGTGGTTGGCGTCTCGGCTGGGTTTGCGATGGTGGTCGGCTTTTGGGATACCATCGTTGCCCAACTACTGGTGAAGTTGACCCCCGACCTGGTGCGGGCCTGGGCTTTGCCACTACTTCCTCCCAACCAATCGCCCGATTACTGGTATCTGGTGCCGCTCGCCTTGGGGGCGATGCTTTTCGGCCGGTATGTTCGTGGTCTGGCCTGGTTGGCCCAATGGCCAATCGCCTTTATTGTCGGGACAACTGCTGGCCTGAAGCTGGTTCTGGTGATCGATGCCGACTTTGCGAATCAAATTCGCTCGACGATCGTCCCGCTGGTCGTCATTTCGAATGGCCAATTCGACTGGTGGCTTTCTGTTCGAAATCTGCTGCTAGTTGTTGGCGTAGTTGCCAGCCTTTCCTACTTTCTGTTTTCGTTTCCCGGTTCCAGGGCACTCGGCCGGCTTTCTCGCGTTGGAATCTGGTTTTTGATGATTACGTTTGGGGCGTCTTTCGCCTTTACCGTCATGGGGCGCATCACCCTGTTAACAATGCGGCTGCAGTTCCTGTTTGATGATTGGCTGTGGCTGATCGACCCTTCGGGAAAACGTCTTCCAAGCTAGCCTGCATGATTCACGCAGAATTTGAGAATTGGAGCAACTGGTTGTGGTCATCTGAGTTGGGTCCGAATGATCAAAAAACAGACCGTTTTGAGAAAATGACCAAAGAAACCGCACGCTAGCGCGTGGCGGCTGATCAGAGGTTCGCCGCATGAATCATGCGGGCTGGCGCATGGTTTCAATGGCCGCAGCGTGAACTATCCGTCCGTGCAATGCGGTCCATCACCTGCCAACAATCAAGCATCTTCCACTCGCTGCCAACACAATTGAATTAGTCCCTTCTAAACAAAGACTCTCACAATGGATTTCGTTTCGACTCGTCGTCCACGTCCTCGCAGTCAGCAAGAGTTTGCTCGGGCACAACAATCAATTCCAGGTGGTGTGAATTCCCCTGCCCGGGCCTTCGGGGCGGTCGGTGGAACTCCCGTTATCATCGAACGGGGTGACGGCCCCTATCTTTATGATGTCGATGGCCATCGCTATATCGACTTCATCGGCTCGTGGGGCCCACATATCCTGGGGCATCGCTATCCTGCCGTCATTGAAGCCATCACCCGGGCCTTAGACAAGGGGACGAGTTTTGGCGCCCCCTGCCCCGCCGAAGCCGACTTGGCCGAACTGGTGATCGATGCGGTCCCCAGTATCGAGCAGGTTCGGATGGTCAACTCCGGGACCGAAGCCGCCATGAGTGCGCTGCGTGCAGCCCGCGGGTACACTGGCCGCGATGTGGTCATCAAGTTTGCCGGTTGCTACCACGGTCATGTCGACGCCTTGCTCGTGTCGGCTGGAAGTGGGGCACTTACCCTCGGTCACCCTTCAAGTCCTGGCATTCCCAAAGGCTGCACGGCCGATACGCTGGTTCTCGAATACAACGACTGCCAGCAACTTGAAGAGGCCTTCGCAGCCCGGGGCAGCGAGATTGCCTGCGCCATGCTGGAGCCGGTCGTCGGTAACATGGGACTGGTAATTCCCTCGAAGGAGTTCCTCACCACGTTGCAATCACTTTGCCAGCGGCATGGTGCGCTTCTCATCTTCGATGAAGTGATGACCGGATTTCGCCTGGCTTATGGTGGCGCCCAGTCGTTGTTTGGCATAACCCCCGACATGACTGCTCTTGGCAAAATCATCGGTGGTGGAATGCCTGTCGCTGCCTATGGGGGACGGCGCGAGATCATGCAAAAAGTCTCTCCTGCTGGCCCCGTCTATCAGGCAGGAACCCTTTCGGGGAACCCGATCGCGATGGCCAGTGGAATCGCCACGCTCAAAAGTTTGAAGCAGTTAAACCCTTATCCCCGTCTGGCCGAAGTTGGTGATCGCGTTTCAGCAGAGCTGTCAGCACTGGCATCGAAGCATGGCCTGCCCCACACTGTCCCCCATGTCGGAAGCATGTTCACGCTGTTCTTTAATCCTGAAGTGGTCACCGGCTATCGAATTGCTACCAAAAGCAATACGGCCCGGTTCGCCAGATACTTCCACGAAATGCTCGACCGGGGCATCTATCTGGCCTGCAGCCAATACGAGGCTTGCTTCTTGTCGATCGCCCATACCGATCAGCACATTTCAGAAATGCTGACCGCCGCTGATGAGGCCTTCGCGATCATCGCGAAGACATAGTTGAGCGTTCCCTCAACGTCTTATGTTATCGGCTCACAAATCTCAAAAAAGATCAATCGAGCTAATGATGCCAATCATTGATTTGCATTGCGGTGACTAAATATTGTCGATCAATGTCACGAAGGTTTGATGCGATAGAGACGGTCGTACGGATAACGTCACAATGGGTTAAGCCGCACGACGGTGATTCTGGCCCTATGGGACTGCTACTCGCGAGCAGCGAAGAACCCGACGATTGGCATCGTCGGCTCGGCAGGCACTGGGAGAAACTGACTGGTTGAGGTATTGGCGCGATGCAAAACAGACTGTTTGGAGCAGAAGATCTACGAAACCGAACGCTAGCGCGTTTCGGCTGATTCAGTGGGGTCGTGTGAGTCATCTCGCTTAGTTGTTGATTGGTCCGCATGGCGGACCCTACGCGACTAACGATGCCAATCATTGAGTTGCATTGCGGTGACGAAAGATTGTCGATCAATGCCACGAAGATTTGATGCGATAGAGATATTCGTACGGGTAACGTCACAACAAGTTAAGCCGCAGGCCGGTGATACCGGCCCGACAGGACTCCCGACCCTCAACTATCCTATTTCGCTTCTGCGGCGCTAATGCAATACAGGGCGGACTTGGTTCTGACGAATAGCTCGCCGTTGACTGCGGCTGGTGATGCCATGCATCCGTCGGCTAATTCGTTCTCAGCTACCTTTTCAAACTTTTCACCTGGTTTGAATACAAATCCTTTGCCTTGCTCGTTAAAGCAATAGATCAGACCACCAGCGTAAATGGGACTGGCGGAAAAGTCTCCGCCTAAACGCTGTTGCCAGATTGTTTCGCCGGTCTTCGCGGCAATGCAACTGGCTGTACCGCTGTCGTGAGTCACATAGATCTTGTCGTCAATTAGCAAATGAGACGGCTTTGACGAGATGCTTTTGGTCGCTTTCCACTTCACGTGAGAAGTGGTGATGTCCCCTTCGCCCCCTAGTGCTACACCAAACAGGTCTGCCCGGCCGAAGCCGCTGTTCAAATAGACTATACCGTTTGCTGTGATGGGCCGGGTTGCGACCGAAAATCCTTCATAGCGAACTCGCCATAGCTCGCGGCCGGTGGCAGGATCGTAGGAAATGGTGGCTTTGGAAGTTGGGCTGATCAGTTCGTCCCGCCCGGCATGTTGCACAATCAGGGGTGTACTGAATGCCTTCTTGATATCCCCGTCATCGGTCCCATAGTCAACAGTTCGATCGACCTTCCAAACCGTTTCGCCTGTCTTCTTGTCGAGAGCAATCGCATACTGATAGTCGAAGCCGTCATAATGGAGGATCACCAGGCCCTGGTACAAAATTGGTGAAGAGCCCGGTCCGCGAAAATGCTCGCAGGGAAGGTCTGTTCGCTCCCAGAGGGTCTTGAACGTCGCCGTGTCGACGCATGCCGTCCCATAACTTCCAAAATGCAAGTAGACGCGGCCCGCCTCAATCGCAGGGGTACACGAGGCGTACGAGTTCGTGACATGAATTTCACTCGGTTCGGCGCAAGTAAACAATTGCTTGTCGAACAAGGTCTTGCCAGTCGCGCGGTCGAAAAAAAAAAAGAAAAACTCGTGACCATCAGGGGTCGCAGTGGTCAGCCAGACTTGATTGTCCCAAATGACCGGCGACGACCAGCCCCGTCCGTGCAGTGGTACTTTCCAGCGAATATTGGTTGTCTCTTCCCAAGTGGTGGCGAAGTGCTCAGTCCCCGCATATCCGTTAGCCGTCGGTCCCCGAAACTCGGGCCACTCCCCTGCGGCATGGGCAGTCTGGCTGGCAGTCACGAATAGGCCAATCAGGCCGGCAATCACCACCAACTGCCAGACCCAATGAGCGGTCAATGGCCGATCACCAATCAAACGTGACTCCAAAAGCTTTTGTTGCATAGCAGCGTTCTATTTCTAAAGTTGAACCCAATCATTCGGCAGGTTTTGCCGGTCCTGGGTGGGGGTGTTGAAGGGGAATGGTCTATCGGCTTCCGATTTCGTCAATGCCGGACGTTCGCGTCCAGCTTTCTGCCTGAGAACAGCCCCTGCTGGCCGATCTCTATTGAGAGTCTGCTTGGTAAAACCCCTCGCAAACCGGCTGCGCTGCGTCACAGCAAGAACATGATTCTGCGAGTTTGCGATTGGGGTGAAGTTGATCGGTCAATTCTGATCACTCATCACTAATCCAGCCATCCTACAGAAAACCCGTTATGGCCGCCTTTACTGAAGAAAACATTGAATCGATTATCGCAACGGTGGCTCAAAACGTCACCGTGATTGCCGAATCGTTGAATCAGTGTTTCGATTCCCAATTCACGTTGCAAGCCGAGGACTCTCAGGGTTGGGTCGATGCGACGCTTGGCGCCGAGTTTTCTGGTCCGGGTTTGTTGGCTGTTTTGAAGTGTGCAGAGCGGGGAGTGGTTGTCATGCTCCCCGAAACCCTCCCCCTTCCACCGTGGTATCAGAAGCCGGGAGACAGTCAGAAGGCCCGGCTTGAAACGCTGGCCCTCGAATGGTCGATGAATTTGCTTCCCGCCGACTTCGAGTGCGAGCAATTCGCATCGCGTTCGGTTGCCGATATGCGGACCGAAGTCGATCACATGCGCCCCACTAATTGGGCCTGTTTGCAGGAAATCGTGGCGACCGGGCCAGACGGCGTCGACCACAAACTGGCGATGGTCTGGCCCCTCAAAAAGCCGGTCTTCGAAAACGCAGAGCAGGCTTCGGCTGCTGGAAACGCCGCCCCGCAGACCAATTCGGCGGCTCAATCTGCGGCCCCCGGTGCCACCAGCGGATTCGATCGGCTGCGCAATCTTCCAGTCTCGGTCAGTGTGCGAATCGCGGAAAAGCGAGTCTCCGTCCTGCAACTCCTCGATATCTCGGCCGGAACCTTAATCACGTTCCCCAAATCGTGCGACGATCAACTTGACCTGTACGTCAATAACTCGTTGTACGGCAAGGGAGAGGCGGTCAAAATCGGCGAAAAATTCGGCCTGAAGATCAACGAAGTCGGGGCGGTCGATTCGGGTGGCTACCGGGCTAAGGTCGTTTAGTCGAATCACCCTCGCAATGCGGCACCCAGCCGCAACAGCCCTTCTGCAGTACTAACCTGCGGCCGGTAACCGAGATTCGTCTTGGCGGCAGAAATGTTGAACCAGTGAGCCGTCCCCAGTTG
>JAIXVG010000001.1 GCA_027483145.1 Planctomyces sp. | reverse complement strand
CCTTGCAGTCGCTGCAAGCCGGTCACCGGCATCATCACCGGGCGCACTGCGAGCCATGCGTGGCTAGCGCACCTGCCCCCTGTGCTGCTGCTTCACCCTGCGGCGCTGCACCTTGCGGTGAAGTCGCTGCTGCCCCGGCACCAGCCCCCTGCGGCCCGGTGATGGTTGAAACAACCGTCATGGTTCAGCAAATGGTCACCGAAATGCAAAAGGTGACTGCCACCGAATACAAGAACGAAACTCGCGACAAGGTCGTTGAATACACCGAGCAGGTTCCCCGCACCGAAAAGAAGGTTCGGACCTACACTGTCAACGAACAACAAGTTCAGTCGAAGGAAGAAACCTACACAGTTCAAAAGCCAGTCGTGAAGACGGTCGAGCAGCCATACACAGTGATGGTTCCTTACACCGAAACCCGACAGGGGACCCGCAAGGTTGCTAGCGTCGTCTACAAAGACGTCGAAAGCAGCTACACGGTCATGGTTCCTTACACCGAAACCCGTCAGGCCACCCGCAAGGTTGCGAACGTCGTCTACAAAGACGTTGAGCAGTCCTACACCGTTCAAGTTCCTTACACCGAAAAGCGTCAAGGGACCAAGAGCGTTGTTAAGCAAATCATGAAGGACGTCGAACAGACGTACACCGTCATGGTTCCTTACACCGAAAAGCGCCAGGGGACGAAGAACGTTGTTAAGCAGATCATGAAGGATGTCGAGCAGTCGTACACCGTCATGGTTCCTTACACCGAAAAGCGTCAAGGGACGAAGAACGTTGTTCAGACCGTCTCGAAGGAAGTCGAACAGTCCTACACAGTCATGGTTCCGTACACCGAAACCAAGCAGGGGACTCGTAACGTCGTCAAGCAGGTCACCAAGGAAGTTCCTCAGACCTACACTGTTCAGGTTCCAGTTACCGAAACCAAGACCGGCGTTCGCACTGTTCAGAAGTGCGTTCCAACCGTTCAGAAGCAGACCGTTACCGAAACCGTCGGTGCCTGGGAACAACGCAGCTACGCCCCAGTGGGTGGCTGTGGTCCAGCAGCAGCTTCAGCAGGTTGCAGCCCATGTGGCGCTGCAGTTGCCAGCAACCCCTGTGCTCCAGCAGCCGGCTGTGCTCCTTGCGGTGGTTGTGCTCCAGCCGCAACAGCTCCATGTGCTTCAGGATGCTCAACCGCTCCTGCACCATGTGGTGCATGTGGCGCCGCAGCTCCAGCCCCTTGTGCGACCACTCAGTGGGTTTACGTCCCGCAGACCATCACCAAGGAAGTTGAAGTCACAGTCAACCAGATGGTTTCTTCGGAAGAGCCATACTCGTACAACGTCACCAACTACGTGACCGAAACCAAGACCAACATGGTCAAGGTTTGCGAAAACGTAACTGTCGCCGAGCCTTACGAGTACCAGGTCACTCTGTGCAAGCCAGAGACCAAGACTCAGAAGGTGACTGTTCAGGAAAACATCACCGTCGCCCAGCCTTACGAGTACGAAGTGACTCTGTGCAAGCCAGAAACCAAGACTCAGGTCGTCCAGGTTTGCGAAACCGTGACCGTGGCCGAGCCTTACGAGTACGAAGTTTCGCTCTGCAAGCCAGAGACGAAGACTCAAGTTGTTAAGGTTTGTGAAAACGTCACCGTTGAAGAACCATACGAGTACGAAGTTTCGCTCTGCCGGACCGAAACCAAGACTCAGACCGTCAAGGTTGCTGAAACCGTTTGCGTTGACGAGCCTTACACCTACGAAGTGACTCTGTGCAAGCCAGAAACCAAGACTCAGATCAACAAGGTTGCTGAAACCGTCTGTGTTGATGAGCCTTACAGCTACGAAGTGACTCTGTGCAAGGCCGAAACCCGCGTCAACAACGTTCAGGTGACCGAATACGTTCCTGAAACCATGACCCGGACCGTCAACTACACCGTTTGCGTCCCAGTGACCAAGTCGGAAGAGTATGAAGTGACTGTCTACGACACCGTCACCAAGAGCCGCACCGAGCAGTACACTGTCTGCGTTCCTTACACCGTTGAAAAGGAAGTCGCTGTTCAGGTCTGCCGAATGGTCCCAACCAAGGTCATGAGCCCAGCTCCATGTGCAGCCGCTGCACCTGCTGCCGCTCCTGCACCATGTTCAGCCGGTATGGGCTGTGCACCAGTTGGTGGCTGCAACTGCAAGTAATTAAGGAAATCGCCAGCTAGCTCTTCGGGGCGAGCCAGCATTATCCGCAGACGAGAACCCCACATTGTCCCGTTAAGTGGCAATGTGGGGTTCTTCTTTTGTCGCTGCTAGAAATGGCCTCTCGAAAGAACTGGCAGCCCGATTGACTACCAGTTTCTCGACTCGACTGGTGCCGCAAGGCTACCATATCTGTTTCAGTAATCTCTGAAAGACGATCAGCCAAGCCGCAGAGTCCAGCCCAAACGCACAGCCACATGTGGGGTAACCCGATGCTTCGATTAATGACGTTCGTTCAGTCGCTCACGTTCCTGGTACCATCATTGATCATTTCCTCGACGACGCCACTCAGCGCCGCGGTAAAGCTCGAAGCCAAGGACGAAAAGATTGTCGTCCAGATTGATGACGCCGAATTCACTACGTTCCACTTCGCTAAGTCACTTCCTAAGCCTTACTTCTGGCCGGTCCGAGCACCATCAGGCGCAATCATGACCCGGCCTAACATCCCGGGCGAAAAGGAGCATCCCCATCATCGCGGGATTTGGGTCACCGTCGACGAAGTGAACGAACTGAAACACTGGCGCGAATCGAATCGCGTCGAGTGCCAGTCAGCCGAGATCACTGTCCCAGCTGGCGACCATGCCGAACTAATCGTGGTTAATCACTGGCTCGACGCAAATAGCCCGCCCCAACCCGTCCTGAAGGAAACAACCACCATTCGCATCTTCAGCAATCGGCTCATGGTCTTCAATATCGAGTTAACGCCCCTCATCCCGTCGGTCACGTTTGGTGACACAAAAGAGGGCTTCCTTGCCTTTCGCTTCGACGATCCGCTTAAAGGGGACCGCACCGGAAAGATTCGCAACGCCGATGGACTCGAAGGGGAAGCAGGCTGCTGGGGAAAGCCTTCAGCCTGGATCGACTATGTTGGCCAGTTTGAACAGGACCAAGTCGGCGTCGCCCTGTTCGACCACCCCCAGAACTTCCGACCATCGCGTTACCATGTCCGCAACTATGGGCTGTATACCATCAGCCCATTTGGCGAAGGGGCCTACCAAAACGCTCCCGAGAAAGCAGCCCCAATCACCCTCACCCCCACTGACAGGCCTTTACGCTTGCGCTACGGCATGTTCATTCACTCGGGATCATTGGCTTCCGGCGATGTCGCAGCAACCTATGAGGCCTACTTGAAGCTCAAGTAGCACGGTGTCACCTCCGCCAACGCAACAACACGCCCGCTGGCCCAACCGGTGGTGGTCTAACCAATCGATGGACCGCCGCTAGTGTAGTATCTCACACCGGTGGGGTCTCATCATTGTGGGCCAGTGGCTTCATTTCACCTGTGGTTTCCTGCAACAGGAGGATCACACCGGCCAGGCAGCAACCCAGGTTGTTGGCTGTCTGCGTACATACTTACAATTGCGAATCACCACACCAGGGCAGTGAGTTCCGGAAACGTCTATCAGCCCTCATCGTCGGCTGAGTGATCCGTTTCGTTTGGGGCCACCCGCGAAACCCGCACTTCCGAACGCCGAAAAACTGCCACCACGTCTTCGATCGGAACTACGTACAAGACGTTATCCGACTCGAGGTCAACCGGAATCGCGTTCTTCGGGTGGAACAAAACCTTATCGTACTTCTTAACGGGAAAATCATGGTCCCGCTCGATCTGCACGCTAATTTCAACGACTCGACCGGTGATCGTGGGAATCTCTGCCTGGTCTGGCAGGACAATCCCCCCTTTGGTACGGTGCTTCGAACCATCTTTGCGAATCAGAATTCGCTTCCCTAACGGTTCCACAAAATCAAACGGTGGTGGTGTGTTCGAATCTGATTCAGACATGGCGTTGTGCCTGCAGGGTAACTCGCTAACGAACTCAGGTAAGCTCAGCGCTGGTCGGGGTTAATTTTCGCCACCGGTCGATCGTCTGAACCGGCCCTGGCAACTTCGCTTAACCAGCCCCGCCATTCAGGGCAAGTCCGACCAATCAAGCGCCTGGACAATCATAGGGACTGTCGAGTCGACAAACAGCCTGCCGACTTGGCAGAACCCTCGTTCTAATATCGACAAGCAACTTGCGCACCATGAGGCCCACAAAACTTCAGCCACGCTAGCTCACCCGCCGCTTCGCCCAATTCCTCGTCGCAAAAAAAGATCACAACATGTTATCTCAAAAAAAGTTACCTTCTTTCCGATGCTCGTCGCTGCCCCGATTACATCCTCTTGTTTTCGTCCTCAGTCTTTTCATCGGCAGCCTTTTCGCCTCTGGCTGGCTCCGTCTTCCTAACCTCATCGCGGCTGAAAACGATCCCAAAGCCCTGCTTGTTGGATACCTCCCCGAATACCGAATCCCAGCCATCACCCCCCAGCAGCTCGCCCCCTTAACCGATGTCATGATTTTTTCTGCTACCATCAATAGCGATGGTCAGGTCGACACCAGCCGCATCAACCCTGACTGCTGGAACCAGATTCGGGACATTCAAGCCAAGCTGAATGCCCGCTGGTACCTCACGGTCGGGGGCTGGGAACGATCAGCCGGTTTCGCCAATGCGGCAGCCACGCCGCAGAGCCGCGACCATCTTGCCAAACAATTGATCTCGCTCTGTCAGAAACACTCGCTGGCTGGTATCGATTTAGACTGGGAGCACCCTCATGACGAAACCGAAGTCACGAACTACGCCCTTCTGCTCCAGTCAATCAAACAACAGTTCGCCCCTCACCGACTGCAGCTATCAATCGCGGTGGCTGGCTGGCAGCAGTTACCGGCAGACGGTTGGAACGCCGTCGATCGGGTCCACCTCATGGCCTACGACAATCCGGGCGAACATGCCACCTATGAAGCCGCCGTTCGCGATATCGCTCGCTTAACCGAGCAAGGGGTTCCAGCCCAGAAGATTGTTCTGGGCCTCCCTCTTTTTTTCCTTAAGCTGGCAAACCCCAGCGAAGCCAAGTCCTACGCCGAAATCTGGCAAGACCACGCCCCCGAACCATCTTCCGACACCAGCGGCGGCTACTCATTCAACGGCCGCAAAACGGTCGCTCGCAAAGCAGCCCTGGTGATACAGCAGCACTTGGCCGGACTAATGGTGTGGGAAGTCTCGCAAGATGCCTCCGGCGAGAACTCTCTTCTTTCTCTCATGAAAAGTGAGCTGGGTCCCAAACGCTGACTGATACAGGACCGCGAATCCTTCGCTCAGTCCCGTTAGGCCGGTTCATATCCCAGGTTGGGTGATAGCCAGCGCTCCAGCGTCTCCAGCGGCATCTGTTTCCGACTCGCATAATCTTCTGCTTGATCACGCGTAATCTTGTCGACCGTAAAATACCGCGCCTCAGGGTGGCCAAAGTACAATCCGCTAACAGCCGCAGCGGGATACATCGCGAAGCTTTCAGTCAATGTCAGCCCCGTATGCTTCGTCGCATCAAGCAGTTCAAACAGCTTCGTCTTCTCGGTGTGATCGGGACACGCCGGGTAACCATACGCAGGTCGAATTCCTCGATACTCTTCATCAATCAACTGCTCAACTGTCAGCCCTTCCTGCAATCCAAAACCCCAAGCCTTCCGCGCTTCCATGTGCAGATACTCGGCGAACGCTTCAGCTAATCGATCAGCCAGAGCCTTTGTCATAATCGACTGATAGTCGTCATTGAGGTCGTTCAAGAAATGGTTGGCCAATTCATCACAGCCCCAACCGGTGGTGACCGCAAAGCCCCCCAGATAATCGTTTCTCCCCGACTCCACCGGCGCTACATAGTCGACCAGCGAACGAAAGTCCTTCTGCCCCTGCCGTTCCCACTGCTGTCGTAACATCGGGAACCTCTCGAGCACGGTCTGCCGCGATTCATCGGTGTAGACAACCACGTCCTCACCTACTGCATTGGCAGGCCAGAACCCGTAAACCCCCTTCGCGGTCAAAAGCTTCTCGCTGACAATCCGGTCAAGGAGCGTCCGCGCATCGCCGTAAAGCTTCTTTGCTTCAACCCCTACTACCTCATCATCAAAAATCTTCGGATACTTGCCGCGAAGCTCCCACGTTTGGAAGAACGGGGACCAATCGATATAGGGGACCAATGTCTCCAGCGGCAGGTCGCTTAGTACCTTCAGACCGGTAAACGCAGGCTTTTCAATCGAAACGTTCTTCCAATCGGTCTGATGCCGCCGAGCACAAGCATCAGCGAACGGAACGAGCGTCTTCTTCTGCATATGCTCGTAAGTAGCCCGGTCACGATTCTGACTTTCGCTATTCTTCGTAACGAACTCCCCTTTCCGGGCGGGGTCCAATAGCCCTTCAACCACCGGAACGCTTAGCGATGCATCGACCACATGGAACACTGGCTGCTGGTAATGGGGGGCAATCTTTACGGCCGTGTGCTTCGCACTTGTCGTGGCTCCACCAATCAACAGCGGAATCTTGAAGTTCCGGCGGTTCATTTCCTTCGCAACCTGTGTCATCTCATCGAGCGACGGCGTAATCAGCCCCGAGAGACCCAAAACGTCTACTTTCTCGCTG
>JAIXVG010000207.1 GCA_027483145.1 Planctomyces sp. | reverse complement strand
GTGGAGACCTTCAGACATTGTCACTCAGCTTCTCGGCCAATGGACCACAATCGCGCAACGGCTCATTGGAATCGACCAAACTCGTCTGTCTGCTCGCTCACCGCGCGATCAGGCGAACTTCTGGCTCGCAACCGCTTCGGCCATTCCCAAAAAGGCCCAAAACGCTCCAGTGCTTCATGGGCTGGCCTGGATCCTTGATGCTCCGCAGTCTGGGTTTATTGGACGTCACATCAAGTCAGTCAAGTCATTCGACTTTCCTCATGAACGTCGCTTCGTCAACTATGACTACGACCGCGAAGCGATCAAAGAAGAGCTGCTTCTCTTTGCTGATGCGACCAATGCTCATTGCCTCGACTCAATTGATCGAGCTACCAAGCTAGATCCACAGAACAAGAGTGTGTGGCGTGCTAAGGGTTTTCTCCAGTTCCATGATAACTTCTGGATAAAGACCACCCCGCGCAACGATCATTGGCTGGGTACTCTGGAAGACTGTAGTCTCCACGACCCTGACAACGCCTTGTATGACTACCTGGCCGCTCGTCAATTATGGGCCAAATCAACTACCGTAGGCAGCGACACCCGCCGCGCAGTCGTCATTACAGATCAAGAATCCTTCAACCAGGCAGTCGAGTGTTTTCGCAGGGGCCAAAATAAACCCTATCTCGACTTCGACACAGAATCGTTCGCTGCCATCGAGTCCTTCATCACAGCAGCCCAGGTTGAAGTCAGTTTGCTGACCAATGGTGGCAATCCCCACGACCGTCACGTCAGTACGTTCTTGATGGCGTTGATGTGTCAGCAGGGAGACTTCTATCACGATCACCAACGCCGCGAAGACTTCACAAATGCCAACCGCGTGTTGCGTGAAATGCTCCGTCTTGCGGATCAACTTCCGACCGTTGACGACAACGGTTTCATCAATTGGCATCGGTGGCATTGGCAGCGATTTGCACTCGCCAACTTAATCGAACTTGGTGAAGCTCAGCCGAATCTTGTCTCGGCCGAGGAATCAACCCGCTTTCGTCAAGAACTTGCAGAATGTCGCGCTAGGCTGGACGAGCATACCCAAGCCGAGCGGCAGCAAAAACAGATACAGAAAGCCAATAAACCAGGAGTGGCATTGGTTGTGGCGAAGTTTACCGCAGAGTTGTCTCAGCAGTTCTTTCTGCCGAGTCTGGCCCTCAGTGCGGGATGCTGGTTGCTCTGCCAATTCCTCGCACGCCAGCGGATGATTTCGCCTGCTACTAAATGGAATTGGTTGGCGGGTTGGTATGCCTGGCTGCTGGGAATCGCGATCAGCTTTGTGCTTATCGGTGTCTTCCCCACTCGGTTGCTTGACCCGCTAGTTGAACAACGAGTGATTGCCGGAGCTTTGTGGACGGCACTAGCGATCTTGGCTTATCTGGCTTTAATGGTCATTCATCGCCGCGCCGCCAAGTCTTGGACTCAACCGGGGCTGCTGGCCGTAGTCTCACTCGTTTCTGCTGCCGCGCTTGCCAATGGCTGGCTGCCTGCTCAGATCGAGTCGGTTGTTTGTTCGCGATCCATGAATGAACAGCCCCTTTCGCCGCTGGGTATGGCTCACGCTCTTGTCGAGCAGGGCCACATCGAGCGCCCTGCTCGTTGGCTTCTGGCTTTGGCCTATTGGCAACTGCAGTTTGGCGTCTTGGCCAGTTGTGGCATCGCGGTTGGGATTGTGTTGGCCACTTCGGTCGGCAGTAGGTCTCTCAGTGGCGAAACCACCAACCCGGTGGCCTTTCTTGAAGCTGCACGGTCATGGGCGTACGTTGCGAGCCACACCCTGTGCCGCAGCAGCGTGACCGTTGCAACAATCAGTTTTCTGCTCTACCTATGGTTCGTCCCGGTCGTTTCGGGTACCGGTAGGATTGGTCACTAAACGATCGAGTAGCTTGTTCGCACCGGCCGATTCCCCTTGAACCTAACACGCAGAGAAAGGCCTACTCTTCCTGCAGTTCCTCAGCCGTCACCAGCCCTGTTTGTCGACGTTGCACGGCTAGCAGGCGGCGGGTTTCGGTGGCGTCGTTGTCGTCGGTCGCGGCGTAGCCAATGGCTTCTAAATGCTCGTAATTGGCCCAGAAGAAACTCTCCTTGGCCGATAACCGCACGACCACTGGTTCTGATTCGTCTGTCGGAATCGACACACTTTCAATCGGCCCGGCAAACACAACCCGTGGCGAAAGTTGCCCCTCTTCAATGAGGCTTTCCAAACCGGCTAAGTGGGCAGCTACCACCGCAGGCCGATCGGCAATCAGCACTGGCAGGCCTGTTCGGAGGTCACCGCGACCGTCGGCCTCGATCCCCATTTGGCCAGCAGAACCATCAAGTGTTGCATCGATCAATAGCCAGACACCTGCCACGCGCCGCTCCGCCTTCTGACGCCGCTGAGGGCTGCTGTCGGCCACAAAATCTTCGAACAGGCCTTCGAGCGATTCGACCAGGGGGAGGCCGTTCGCCGCAGTCGCTTCGCGGTAAGCCTGGCGAATCGTCAGGGCAGCCACATCGCGACGACCCAGCAAGTCTAAATAGTAAACCGCCTCCGCAAACTTCCGGCGGGCCGCTTCGAACTCTCGGTTGCGAAAGGCTTCAAACCCCAACTGGGCCACGCTGGCCACATTCGCTTTGGCATGATCACGAGCCACGCGGCCCCAGATCCACAACCCGGTGACCGCCACGACAACGACGGTTCCCAGGAAAATCAGCCGAGCACGCGTCAACTGCGCCCGAAACGCCTGCCACTGCAGGGCTACGCGTTCCCCTATCGTTGGTCCCGCTGGTATGGCTGGAGTCTCGGGGGTGGCAGGAACTTCAGCAGGCTTCGCTTCGGGCGAGACTCTTGGACCAATCGAAAGAGTATTGGCCTTCTTGTTACGTTTGCCAATAACCGGGGCCTGCGGCTGATCTTCCTGATAGACCTCGAGTTCGTCAGCCGAATCGGGCGAAGCGTCACTAACAGCCGGGGCGACAGCGGTTTCTTCAATCGCTGCCGTCGCCGGTGTCACATCCTTTTTCTTGCGGTTTTTCGGTGGGGGGTAGAGATTGGCGGGGAGGACAAACAGACGCTCCCCGCAGGTCAAGCACTTTGGCTTTTGTGGTACAGGTAACCTCTCGCCAGTGACTACAGTCCCACAAACACACGTCACTTCAAAACTTTGGGGAACCGGTGGCGGCTGAGGAAGTAGCTTCTCTTTGGCTTTCTTCAGCCAGTCTTGACGAGACTTCTCGAACCAGCCAGCCATGTCGTTTCCCAGATGAAGCACTGGCTTTCATGCGCAATGTTGTCTTGTCGTACGCACAGGGCCACGCGAGCGGCGGCTAAACAGCAAACCCTTGCCTAATTGATTGCTACTTACGCCCCAGCACCATTAGGGTGATATCATCGTTCTGCGGTCGACCATTAGCAAACTTGCGAACATCAGCCAGCACCACCTTACCCAAGTCGCTTGCCGCTCCCGGCTGGCTCGACTCCATTAACTTACGCAGCCGATCGATCCCGTACAAATCGCTGTTGGGGTTCATCGCTTCACTCACCCCGTCGGTATAAATGACGCAGGTTTCCCCCTTGGCGATCGTTCGTTTGGCTGTCTCGAACGGAAAGTCTTCTATCACTCCTAGCGGCACACCAACAATCGAGTCACCAAATTCTTCGACCGTGCCGTCGGTCTTACGAATCATAATTGGCATGTGACCGGCAATCCCGATTTCCATCACACCAGTTGGCAGATCAATAATCCCCAGCACGAACGTCACGAAGCGCCCTTCGACCGCTTTGGCACACATTTGCTTGTTAATGCGGCTCATTGCTTCACCGATATCCGACACGAACTGCATCACGTTCTGCACCACGCTGGCAATTCGCGACATAACCAGCGAAGCAGGAACACCTTTACCCGCCACATCGCCAAAGGCAAAGCAAACCCGCCGGTCACCCAGCATCATGCAGTCGTAATAGTCGCCACCCACTGCTTGTGCCGCGTCGTACGACGCGAAGAAGTCGTAACCGGCAACCTGCGGTAGTTCGCTTGGCAGGAGTGCCCGCTGCACGTTTGTCGCAATCGACATCTCACGGTCTTGCTTCTGCTTTTCGAGGTAGGTCACCATGAGCTTGGCAGACTCATACGACAGGGCAGCCTGTCCCGCCACCGCTACCAGCAAATCGAGATCATCGGGCTTGAACTGATTGAACGCGTTTTGGGTATCAATGTTGATGATCCCCATCACTTCATTTTCAAGGCTCAGAAGCGGCACGCACATCATCGAACGAATCGTTAAGTTCGAGATCGACTCGCTCGCCTGAAAGCGACTATCACTCGCCGCATCGGCCGAAAGAATCCCCGTCTTTTGCTCCAGCACGGTCTTTAGAATCGTTCGGCTCAGCTTCACCGTCTCATCATCACCAGCCCGCCGATGCTTCAGCACCTTGGGGACCATCGCCCCGGTTTCTTCGTTTTTAAACAGAATGCAGCCCCGATCGGCATGCGGGAAAATTTTGAACAGCGTATCGAGAATTTTGGGGAGCAAGCCATCGAGGTCGATTGATCCGGCCAGACTGCGACTGATCTCCAGAACTGCCCGTAGTTTGGCTTCGGGTTGAACCTCCAGTGCACCGAAGCCGCCGGTCCCCGCACCAGACGAACTCATAATCGTCGCCAGGTCTTGCTCTCCCGATGCATAATCAACGGCCAGGGTCGACCCGAAATCAGCACCCGCCTTGCCCGTTGGAGTGGCTGCTGGCCGCGCAAAACTGGCCCGCTCCGGATCTTCAAATCGAACCTGCACTGGTCCCAATTTGATCTTGTCGTCGTGCTCTAGCAGCGTCGGCTCATCGACCTTTTTTCCGTTGAGAAATGTCCCGTTTCCACTTCCCAAGTCTTCGACGCTAAACCGATTTCCATCCGAAAAAACCCGCGCGTGCCGCCGCGAAACCATGTTCGAGTTCACTTGAATTGTGCACTCGGGGTGGCGGCCCAGAACTGTCTCTCCCGCCGCCAACGCAAAGGTTTGGGATTGACCATCAAGCAGGACAATCAGGTTCGCCATTCGAAAATCCCGTTAAGCTGCAAACACTCACCAGCAACCGGCCCAATTCCGGGTAGAGTAAAGGGGGATGGC
>JAIXVG010000017.1 GCA_027483145.1 Planctomyces sp. | reverse complement strand
GGGGGATATTCATTTTGTTGACTTGCTAGAGAAAATGGGCTGCCTTGTCGATTGGCGGTCTGACAGCGTGACGGTGCAGGGTCGCCCCTTGAAAGGGATCGACATCGACATGAACGCGATTAGCGATACCGCCCAAACACTGGCCGCAGTGGCGGTCTATGCCATTGGGCCGACCACCATTCGTCATGTCGAGCATATGCGATTCAAAGAGACCGACCGTATTGCGGCAGTGACCAACGAACTGCGGCGATTAGGTCAAACCGTCGAAGAATTCAAAGACGGCCTAACGATTACGCCCATGCCAGTCACCCCTGCTTCCGTTGAAACCTACGATGACCACCGCATGGCTATGAGCTTCGCACTGGTGGGATTAAAAACCGCCGGAGTCAGGATTCAAGACCCCGGTTGTACAGCCAAAACTTATCCCCACTATTTCCAGGACCTGGAGGCGATTTTCAACGGCAGAATAAACAAAAAAAAGTGGCAATTCTCACGCCCCAACAGAACCCATCGCCCCGCCTGCTCCCTCCCTCAACCCCTAACCCCGAACTCTCAACCATTCATGCCGCAAACACCTTGGCTCTCTCCCCGTAATGCACGAGAGCTCGCTTATCAAGTCCTCGAAGAACATCGCGAAACGGGCGAGTTCGCTGCTGACTTGCTGGCCCCCGCTGCCGCAGAAGCTGGTGTCTCCGGACCCGATCGGCGGCTGGCTTACGAGCTGATCGGCGGAACCATTCGTCGGCAATTAACCCTCGATACACTTCTCGGAAAGTGCCTCAAGCGCCACATTGAAACCTTAGAACCGCAGTTAGTCACTGTGTTGCGGCTTGGCGTTTATCAACTTGTCTTCTGCAGCAGTATACCCGTCCATGCTGCTGTTCATGAAACTGTAGGCCTGGCGAAGCGCGTCACACTTCGGTGGGGTGGATTTGCTAACGGCGTTTTGCGCAGTTGCGAACGACTTCTCACCACCGACACAGTGTCAGAACCATCCGCAAATGCTGTCCCCATTTCAGCCGGGTCCTATCGTCTCCTCCAGGAACCAGTTTTCCCAAATCCCGAAACATCGTTGGCGAAGTACGCCGCCACCGCTTTCAGCTTGCCCGAATGGCTGATTAAACGCTGGTTAGGCTGGTTGACCCCTGCGGACATCCTCGCATCCGGGTTCTGGTTTAATACCGTCCCAAACGCTTCACTACGAGTCAATCGCCTGAAGGGATCGCGCGACGAGTACCTGACTCGTCTGCAGGAAGCTGGGGTCGATGCGATTGCCGGAGAGCTTCCCGAGCAGATCGTTCTGCAAACCTCTCAGCGAATTGACCATCTCCCTGGCTTTGACGAAGGATGGTTCGTCGCCCAAGACGGCACGCAAATGCAAGTCGGCTATACTATCGACCCCAAGCCGGGTGAAATCATCCTTGATGCCTGCTCTGCACCAGGAACCAAAACGACCCACTTGGCCGAACTAATGGGAGACACCGGGGAGATCTGGGCGACCGATGTCAGCATTGCCCGGCTGGCGTATGTCGATCAGAATGCCGTTCGTCTCGGAATTCGATCGATTCGGTCGATTCCCGTTCGAGACGACCTGGCCGATTTACCACCAGGGCCATTCGACGCCATTTTGCTCGACGTGCCATGCTCTAACACCGGAGTTCTGGGCAAGCGACCAGAGGCCCGCTGGCGAATTTCTCCGCTTGGTCTGACAGAGCTGGTCCATATCCAGCGAAAGTTGTTAACCGAAGCCGCCAATCGAACCACAACCTCGGGGCGAATTGTCTACTCGACCTGCAGTATCGAACCAGAAGAAAACCAGCAACAAATCGACTGGTTTCTGCAGGAAAACAAGGACTTTCGTCTGGTCAAGCACGTAAGTCGGCGACCAGGACAACCTGCAGACGGGGGCTATCTGGCCCTACTTACCCGTCAGCCGGCCGACTCCGCAGGAGCCACCAACGAGACCGCTACCAGAATTGGGACATCAGACTAAAATGCACCCAGAAGAAAACCGTCGTTTGACGAAGAGACGCTAGTTTTTCTCCGATCGCTGGTGAACCTGCTGGGCCGCAAGCGGTTAGTAGAGTTAGCAAATAGGCATAAGTGATTGAGAGTTGAACCGCTTTACTAAACAGGGTCACTGGCAAAGCTAGTGCAGGCTGATGAACGATCAGATGGCCTGGCGGGAAGGCAGCATCCCTTCCCTCCAATAACGGGAGAAACTGCTGTGGAATTGCCGCGTAATCCAACTCGTCCAGTTCGAGTCGGGTCAATCACAATTGGTCATGGGCATCCGATTGCCGTTCAAAGTATGACCGCAACTCATACTCAAGACATCGCAGCCACGGTGGCTCAAATCGAAGACCTCGTCCGGGCTGGTGCCGATGTCGTCCGCGTCGCCGTCGATAGCAAGAAGGATTGCGAGGCACTGGGCGAGATTCGCAAGCAAACAAAGGCCAACCTGTCGGTCGACCTGCAGGAGAACTATCGGCTCGCCGAACTGGTTGCACCTCATGTCGACAAGATCCGCTATAATCCCGGTCACCTTTACCATCACGAACGAGAAAAGCCCTGGCAGGAAAAGGTGCGCTACATCGCAGATATCGCCAAAAGGTTTGATGTCGCACTGCGGGTCGGCGTGAACTGCGGGTCGGTTGACCCAGCCAAGAAAGACAAGTACGACCACGACGATTCGATGACGCCAATGCTCGAAAGCGCATTCGAGCATTGCGACCTGCTCGATTCACTTGGCTTCACCAGGTATGTCGTCTCTCTGAAGGACTCTGATCCCAAGAACGTGATCGAGGTCAATCGCAAGTTCGCCGAGAAGCGTCCGGATGTGGCCTTGCACCTGGGTGTCACTGAAGCAGGAATGCCACCTGATGGAATCATCAAGACCCGCATTGCGTTCGAGCAATTAATCAGCAAAGGGATCGGCGATACCATTCGCGTCTCGCTCACCGTCCCCAACAATCGCAAAGGGGAAGAGATCGCGGCTGGCCGCAAGATCCTCGAAGATATCTCAGCCGGTCGCGTCCGAAGCGTTGTCGACTATGGGCTAAAGACCCTCAACATCATTAGCTGTCCCAGTTGCTCCCGAGTTGAGAATGAAGCCTTCATCGACTTGGCTCAAAAGGTCAAGGAGATGACCCGCTACGCCGAAGATCACGCGATTACTATTGCCGTAATGGGCTGCCGAGTGAACGGCCCCGGCGAAACCGACGACGCCGACCTTGGCCTGTGGTGCGGACCAACACACGTTAATCTGAAGAAGGGGACCGCCGAATTAGGCGCTTACAAATACGACGAAATTTTGCCCAAACTGAAAGCCGAACTTGACGCCATCATCGCTGGCAAACCCTCGTAGTCTTCGTAGGGCAGGCTGCCGCCTGAAGATCTTCAACGGTGATCCCTTTGGCCAAGGGGACGTCAGGCACAGCCCGACTTACAATCCTTGACGCAATCTCACGGCTAGCGATGTGCGAGCTACTGAGCTCAAGCGAGCTCGTCAACGTTGTTGATTGAAGAATCCCCGTTGCTTGCTGCAACGGGTCCTACAAGGGCCGGATCGACAGGCTGGTGTGGACTACCGGGAAGGGTCAGCTGCACAAGCTGCCCCGCCAACGGCTCTTGACTTGTCACAGATACAGAAACCGGCTGCTTCCCAGTTCGAGTCTTACCAACCGGACTGGTCAAACCCGACCCTAATAGCGTGTACTTAGCCGTTGCCAAAAAACCCTTGAGACTGCCAAACGTCTGCGACACAGCGCTCGGCTCGTAACCACAGTGCATCATGCAGTCAGCGCATTTCGGGTTCCCGCTCGCCCGGCCGTACTGCGACCAATCAGTCGTATCGAGCAACTCCTGGAACGTTTCGGCATATCCCTCTTGCAACAGGTAGCATGGCCGCTGCCAGCCAAACAGGTTGTAGGTTGGACTACCCCAGGGGGTACACTCGAGGTCCCAGCGTCCTTTAATGAACTCGACAAACAGGGGAGACAGATTGAACTTCCATCGCCGCGGAGCATCCTTAAAGATATTGCGAAACAGGCTGGTCGTTTGATCATGATGTAAAAACAGGTCTTGGGAGGGAGCTTTCTCATACGGATATCCGGGAGAAATCATCATCCCTTCAACCCCCAAGCCCATCATCGTGTCGAACATCTCCCGCATCGCTTCGGGATTAGCGTTGTTGTAAACCGTCGTGTTGGTTGTAACCCGGAAGCCTTTCGCCAGGGCTGCCTTGATCGCGGAAACCGCAATGTCGTACACCCCGTCACGACAGACCGCAAAGTCGTGCTCCTCTTTGGGTCCGTCAAGGTGAATCGAAAAAGTCAGGTACTTGCTGGGGGTAAACTTGTGTAAATGCTTCTCTAGTAGAATGGCATTCGTACACATGTAGACATATTTTTTTCGGGCAACGAGCCCTGCGACAATCTCATCCATTTGCGGATGCAGCAGCGGTTCGCCGCCTGGGATCGCAACCATTGGCGCGCCGCATTCTTCAGCCGCTTGAAAGCACTGTTCGGGAGTCAAATGCTTTCGCAGGATATCAGTGGGGTACTGAATCTTGCCGCAGCCGGCGCAAGCCAGATTACAGCGAAACAGGGGTTCCAGCATTAGTACCAATGGGTACCGCTTATTCCCCTTCAGTTTCTGCCCGATGACATAACTGGCAACCGTCCACATCTGCGAAATGGGAACACCCATGAAAACCTGTCTCCTGCCAGGTAGGTCACAGCCGTGACCAGAATCTACGTTTGACTTGTCGGCGGTAACGAAACTATCCGCAAACCCTGCTGCGGCTTCACCGTATCGCCATCACCGCCTAAGGGTTCACAGACACGCTCAACGTGCAGCCAGCGGCTGGACAAGTTCGATTCCCAGCCGCACACTCAAGTCCCTTCAAATACCAGATTTAGCCGTTGGTGTCATCCCCGCCACCGCGAGTTGTGCCGGGTTGCATCAGCAACGACGACCGGCGAGCATGACTACTCAGGTCCAATAAGCCTTGGCGAAAGACGATTTGTGATGTCGGTTGTTGTCATCAAACTTGGGGGAAGCGTCCTCCGCCGCCCACATGTGGCTGTCACAATCCGGGAGGTCATCCACGCCTTCCCGGCGGCAAAACCCCTCTTGGTGATTGGCGGAGGCCCCGCAGCCGACCTCGTCCGCACCTGGCAGCCGCTGCACGGCCTAAGCGATCTTGATGCCCACTGGGTAGCGATATCGGCCCTGAAGCTGACGGCTACCCTGCTAAGTAAGCTAGTTGAAAACGTCGTGCTGGTTTCCAGCCTGGAAGAAGCCCAAGCCGCCTGGCACGCAGGCAAAATACCAATTGTCGATGTCGAGTCCTGCCTGCTAGCCGCCGAAGCCGGCCAATCGGAAACACTACCCCATAGCTGGGATGTCACCAGTGACAGCATCGCAGCATGGATCGCGGTCGAATGGAAGCTGGAAACCTTCTGCCTCGTGAAGTCCGCTCCGTTGCCCGCCAATTGCTGGCTCCCTGATGCGACTCGGGCCGATCTGGTCGACCCCTACTTCGCCGGGATCGTGGGACAATTGAAAAGTGTCTATTGGGCGCACGCCTCAGCCAGTCCAGTCGAGCAAAAACCGGCCGTCCATGTGAGCCGGTGGCTCGAATGGGGCGTTCCTCAAGAATAAATGAACATGTTGAAGCCATCAAAACAACAAGGGCCGGTGCTTGTCAGCACACCGGCCCTTGTTGTTTTGAATTTAGTTGATGCAATTCAAACCACCGTCAGCTCCGCCCACGGCTATTGTGCAGCGAACTCCGGCCTTCGGCGACCAAGTTGATCCTTCAGTCGGTTCACGATGCTTGAATGCATCTGGCTGACGCGTGACTCAGAAAGACCAAGGGTCGTTCCGATTTCCTTCATCGTCAGTTCTTCATAGTAGTAAAGAATGATGATCAGGCGTTCGTTCCGATTCAGACCTTTGGTGACCAGTTTCATCACATCCCGCTTTTGGATGACGCGGGTCGGGTCTTCCCCTTTTGTATCTTCAATGATGTCGATTTCCCGAACATCTTTATAGCTGTCGGTCTCGAACCACTTCTTGTTAAGGCTAACGAGGTTAATAGCGCTCGCCTCAGCCTTCATCTTTTCGTATTCTTCCAGTGGCATCTGCAACTTTTGGGCCACTTCCGAATCCGATGGGGGTCGGCCAAGTTCTGCCTCGGCTTCCTTGCGGGCCGCTTCGACTTTACTGGCCTTGCTGCGTACCAGTCGTGGTACCCAATCCATCGTCCGCAGCTCATCCAGCATCGCGCCGCGAATTCGAGGAACGCAGTAGGTCTCGAATTTGACACCCCGTTCCATGTCGAACGCTTCAATCGCGTCGATCAGCCCGAAGACACCCGCAGACATCAGGTCGTTGAGGTCCACCCCATCGGGTAGCTTTGACCACACTCGTTCGGCGTTGTACCGAACTAGCGGCAGATAGTTTTCGATGAGGATATTACGCAAAGTCTGGTTTTCGAGGTCTTTTTTGAACTCGACCCACACACTGCCAATATCTTCGTGAACCCGTGTAACCATCCCGACCCTCCCTGGTGACTCACCGGCAGCGACTGCCCGACCGCCAAAGGTGTTATCTGTGACCGTTTATTCGCAGCAGTTAAACTCATTCTTGACTGCTGCAATTGTCCCGGTCGGCACCTGCAAATTTGCCTTAATTTCGATCAACTATGCCATGGCCTAAGCCTCTTTCTCGGCTGACTCCGACACAAACTGCTCGTACTCCCGCAAAGCAAGTTGCTCTACAGACGTCCGGGCCAGCTCGCAAGCCAACCATCCCAACGCATAGAACACGACCAGCCACATCAGGGATTGCTCGATCGCGACAGCCAGGCTTTCGCGACAAAACACCCCATCGGCTAACCGCATGCTAAAGCCGAGGTAACCAACCCTTGCCGCAAACAATCGCGCCATCGCGTGCTCCGGCAGTAGATGAAGTCGTTATGAACTGGTAACACGAGGCTTCAACCCCGCTCGGAATACATCGTCATTTCTTTGAAAAAACATGAGTCGAAACCAGTCCAGATCATCCAGTTTAGTTATTCGGCGCGAACCATCACAAAATAGTTACTTCTTGGTTGAATGATTGAAGTTTCACCCCCAATCAATCACCATATCATTGATATAGCCATTCAGGACCTGGCCGCCGATCCACTCAACTTGCCAACAACCTCACTCCAACTAAGCAGCCGGTCGTTGCCAACCCCCTGCCGGTTGAGGAACTTGTTCTAACGCATCATTCACGCGGGCGAAGTAGGACTTGGTCGATTTTTCCCAAGGTCCGCGCGTTACTAGCTGGTGAGCTAAGCGTTGAATGGCAATTGCTGCCGCTGACTTGGGATTAGCCACCACAAACGGCTGCCTTGCATGAACCGAGCGAACAACGTCAGGGTCGAACGGAACGATTGCAGCGCTACCAACCTGCCGCCCGAGAAACGAACTCGAAGTTTGCTGCAGCCGCGCCAGGACCTGATCAGCCAATATTGGGTTTTGAACCATGTTCAACAGTCCAAACACCTCGGTGGCCGACTCCCCTAATCGTTTGATGACCGCGTATGCATCTGCAATTGCAGTTGGTTCCTCGGTCGCAATCACCAGCGTCTGGTCAGCCGCTGCGATTAACTGGCGGGAGGAATTCGCCGAGGCGTCAATCAGCACAAAGTCAAAATAGTGTTCAAATTCGACCAGTTGCCCAATCACGCTGGCCCGCTGCTCTTTAACGTACTGCGGTAATTCCAGCAGGTCGGCTCCTCCCGAAATCAGCGTGACTCCCGACGGCCCATTGACGGCGATATCACGAACTTGCCTCGCTCCGGGAAGGACATGTCCCAGATTCCAATAGCTGCTCAATCCGCAAAGTAGATCGAGATTCGACAAGCTGCTGGCCGCATCGATAATCGCCACCTTTTTGC
>JAIXVG010000348.1 GCA_027483145.1 Planctomyces sp. | reverse complement strand
GATGCCTTCCGCCGAATGTCCTCAGGCTGGATCATGATTCAACCGACACTGCAAGTTGACCACTATTCCCTCCGTGGCTCGCGAATTCCTCGAATTCCTGCGTCGTCATCTCGAAGATTGCGGACCGATTGTCTTTCTTCACCGCGTGGAGGTAGCAGCCGACGTATGGCTGCGTGACGCGTGCCTTGGCATCCAGCGGAGCCACAATGAGCACCTGCAAACCAAACTGCTTAAATAAATCAAGCGCGTACTCGGCATGCTGATCGTCAACCTTCGAGAACATCTCGTCGACCACGACGAAATGGAACCGATCGCTGACCGGATGCTCAGGATCGAGGTCATACTGGTAGGCGATAGCGGCCACGAGGATCGTGAATGCCAGTTTTGCTTTCTCGCCACCAGATTGCCCGCTGCTATCTTGGTAAACCGAGACCGACTTGTTTGTCTGGCGATCAATGACCACTGCGACAAAGTCGAACCAGCGGCGTACATCGGTAACCTTGTTCCGCCAAGTTCGATTCTCTTCGTCCCGCAGGCGAATGATCAGCTCTTTGATCCTCGTAAAGCGGGCTTCGTTGGCCTCAGCGGTATCTTCGAAACTCCCCTCCACGCATTCCCGCAATCGGCCTTGGAAGTCCGCGATGTCGGCATCTCGGATCGATCTCGGCTCGAGTTGGATGTGTGTACCGGATCGGTATTCGAGTTTTTTAAGGGAGATGTTCAACAATTCGATCTTGTCTTCAATCTTGCGGCGCTCCTGTTCCAGCGCACTTCGGAACAACCCGATTTCTTCGATGACCTTCTGGTTGAGGCGTTCTTTGAACCGTTGTTCATGCCGCGGCATGTCGTCGTCGATGATACGTTGGCGGAATCCCAGAAAGCTGGCGAGATAGTCGACCGACGCCCGAAGGTCAACGGCCTCTTCAGGGCAGGCCCGCAGAAACTTGGACATGGAATCCGTCAGTCGGTTCCGGATCGGATCAACGAGGCTCTTCAGACGGATGATTCGCTCATCCTGTGCAGTTCGAAACCGTTCTCGTCGTTCAATGAGGTTTTCCGGCGTCAGCGGCGGATCGGAAAGTGCCGCATCGAGTTCGGGAAAGATCTCGCGGGATGGCGTCAAACTTCCCTCCGCTTCCCGGCGACGCAAGTCCGCTTCGGCATTGGCGATCAGCTTGTTGGCCTCAGTAATCCAGAGTTGAACCTCACGCTCGTCCCCGACAAGTTGCTCACTTCGTCGCTGGAGCCCGGATTCTTCGGCTTCAGTATCTGTCAGACGCTGCCTCAATAGCCGGAGTGCACTGGAGCCCGCTTCAATGACTCGCCGTTCTTCTTCCAGTCGTTCAATCTCTCGCTCATGCGCGGCGAAATCGATGTCCAGGAAGCTGTTCACACGTTGCACCTCAACGGTTGCCGAATGACGGAGTTGCAGGTTCAGCAATTGCCGAGTGATGTCATCGACCCTGATCGAATCCGCTGACTCTATCCGTTCCAACCGTTCAATCTCGGCGGTGACACGCTGCTTCTTTTCGCGATTGTCCCATCCTAACACGAAGTTGCGTGGATCGATGGCTTGATCGCGGTCGTCTTTCTCGTGTCGCTGCCGTCCAATTTTTACATGCCGGTGACGGGTGATTGCCAGGCCTCTTTGTTCGTGAAACTCTTCGATGGTCTCGCAGCACGAATAGTCGAATCGCTCGATCAATTCGGCTTTGAGCCAGGGCAAGAGGGGATGTCCTTCACGAAAGCTCAGCTTGGCGATGAGCGAACCTTGGCCGGGCGACGCCATTCCTTGTGTCGTAACTTGCTCAGCCACACGGAGGTAAACGAGCCGTTGTCCTCGCCCCTGAGCGGTGAGGCGAGTTCGATCCACATGTGCCGCAACCACTTGATAGAATTTGTCCGGAACGAGAAGGCTCAGTGCGATGCCGCGTAGCACCTTTTCAATGGACGGTTCCCACTCCCGGGCAATCGCCTGAACCTGCATCAGCTCTGCCGCGAACGGGAACTCCCGCACTGGGAGGCCTAACTCCTGACACATAGATTGACGAAGCTGAGCCGACCATTCAGGGATGTTTTCTTTGCGCCGGTTCAAACCATCCAACTCTTCGCGAAGCACGGTCAATTGTTGTCGGGCCGCACCCCGCGCGAGCAAACGTTCGTCATGCTCCTTACGGAGCGCCGCCGCTTCCACGATGAGTTCGACCTGCATGGCTGGCATACGCATCTGGACAGCCGAGAATCCTGCCTCGTCCCGAATCGGCTCAGGAAGTACGAGCTGGTCGAGTGCTTCGCGCAATCGTCCATACGTTTGGCGCTTACGCTCTACATGCGCACGTTCGATGGCAATCAGGCCTGGAATTTGTTTCAGTCGGTCGCCACCGACATTTTCGATCTCATTTCGGAGTGCTCGCGAGCGATCCTGCAGCGTTCGAATCTCGGTGGACAATGACTCCCTTCGGGTGGCGATCTCACTAAGTTCGTGCTCCTTCCGGTCGGCGGCTGGCCTTAGCAGGTCGATGCTCCGTTGTGAAAAGTAGGCTGCAGACGCTCTGACGAGCCGTTCTGTCTGCTCCAGAGCGTCGGCCTGTTGAAGGTACTCAGCACCAATGCGAGCGACCGGTTCGAGCAAATCCCGCTGTTGCCGTACTCGAACGAGGCTATCGTGAGCTTCGCTCAGTTGTGTGAAGTGCCCCAAAAGGCGGTCAACCTTTTCTCCCCAGCCGTGTGGTTCCAGCATGTGATCGCGGATGAAATCGTTCAGCCGTTGAATGTCCTTGACGGCAACTGTCTGGTTGAACACTTCCATCGCCTTCGGTTTCACGCGGGTGGTCTTATTAAACCAGCCTTCAAACTCTTGAAACGTCCGAGTCGCACGCATTCCGCGACCCTTAATGACTTTGAGGATGCTCTCTGTCGACTCAAGTTGACCAAAGTCGTTGCGGATAGATCGCTCGTTATCTGCAAAGCAGTAAACCTTTTCAACGCTTTGATCACCTGTCAAATACAGAACTTGCGCCACGCTGAAGATCGTCCCCACATCATCGTTGCGAAAGGTCGCCAGGATGACCGCATACTGCTCCCCTTTCGGCCGGAGATACTTGACGTGGATACCCTGGCCGTCTTCATCACTACCTCGGTCATAGGCTCCAAGCAGATAGGAGCGCTCATCGCGCTCCCGCTTCTTAGCCCCCGCGGCGACGTTGAAGTTTCTGACACCAGGGCGCACCAGCAATGTCAGGATGGCATCGACCAATGTCGACTTTCCCGATCCATTCTGACCAATGAGCAGCGCCGAATTACCTTTGGGCCTGACGGTGAAGACGTGACCGTCAAACGTCCCCCAATTCCAAAGTTCAACCTTGTGGAGCCGAAACCCCTTGGATTGAGACTCGGCGAACGGCAATCGATTTCGGTGGTCCATGAGCGCGGCCTTGATCAAAT
>JAIXVG010000466.1 GCA_027483145.1 Planctomyces sp. | reverse complement strand
CCAGCAGCATCTGCTCTAATCCTTCCACGGCAGGCTGCAAGTGACTGGCCGGCATCAAAGGCCGCTGGATAACGTCCCTATAAAGCCTGAAGACCTCAGACAGCTTCGACTTAAGGCACACCCCGTTAAACAGCATGAAGCCCGGCGTGACCGATTCTTCGTTTTGCAGTCCCAGCTCGTCAATGCGGGCCAGAAGCTGTCGTCCATTCAACTTGCCAGCACCCCGAAACATCAGGTCGGCCAGGACCATCGCCGTCCCGGAACGGGAGACTTCCCCGCTTGGTTCGTAGACACTTCCAGCCGGGATCGCCAGGCAAAACGAGGCTGATCTCACATTGGGCATTGTTTCGACCAACAGCGTCATTCCGTTGGGCATAACAGCAGTAGAAATCGTTTGGCTGATCGAAGTATTCCTGGTGAACAGGCCTTGGAACCTATCTGAGCACCCGGTCGCGGCTGCTCGAAAACCGCTTCGATAACCGAAGCGAAAGTCGAACGCACCAGCGGGCATACGGATCGGCTGGTCAGGGCCACATCGCGATTGGTTAACTCGGAAAGTGGGAAACCCGCAATTATCTCACAGCCACCCGTTTCCGGCAATGGGCCGCCACCCAGCTGAATGACCCATCCCAGAAGCAAACCCGCCCCGCATAAACCATCCACCCAAGAACCTATCCGAGAACCCGGTTGGGCCTGTTCGAAACCCCTGATCTGGTTAGACAAAATCGTCGCATCAGAGGGTTCTAGAAAAACTCTAAAGCAGTGCTTCGTTCTGGGGGACCGAGCGGTACATCGTCCGCACTATCCGAAACCCCAAACGGTGGTACAGCATCAGGGCCGCCTGATTGCTGGCAGTCACTTCCAGCGTCGCCTCCTTCAGCCCCAATTCTTGGAAATGCCCAATCGCCAATTTGACGAGCGCCTTGCCCAGTCCCAACTGCCGCGAATCGGGAATTACTCCCACATTCTGAATCGACCCCAATCCGCCCGAAGTCTGCAATCCCTGGATCGTTCCGCAGTCTTGTAGTTCCGTCCCATTCTCGCGGACAATCAGCCACGTAGCCGATGGGCAAAAGCCCCCCTGCGTCGAAATCTCCTGCATCAGGCGAATGCAGCCGTACAGATCCCCCAGGCAAGGAAACACCCCCGAGTCGATCTCGTTGCGAAAGCTGTGAAACTTGACATTCGCATGCCGCTCAAGCAGCCCCTCCGACCAGGGAACAGCCACGTAACCCGGCGGCAACTCAACTCGATCCACAACAATTTGCGCCAAGTCGCAAACCATTCGATAGCGTTTGAAGTATTGCATGAAAGGAAAAGCAAAAACTGTTTGAAACCTATCCGAGACGTCGGTTGTAGTTGTTCGGAAACCCTGTTTTAACTGTGCCGCTTCATCGCATCAGAGGGTTCTCGATCCAGCTCGTTGAAAACCCCCTCCTACAACCACCGACCTGCCGTACGAAGGAATGCGACTCTCTCTTTCGGACCTTCCCGCAAACAAGTTACCATACACTGAGGCAGTAGGGAAAACAGACCCCGACGGGCCTGCCGCCCAGCCGCCAAATTCAACTCCCCTTCCCACAATAACCTCTCAATCCGACACAGGGTTCTACTCCAACCGCAACTTCCAAAACCAGCTCCAGTTCATCTCTTGGCGACCAGTTCTATGTCCGAATTCCTGATCAGAATCCCCTGCCCCGCGTGTGGCAAAGAGTTGAAGCTACGGGATGCCTCCTTTTTGGGGAAGCGGGGCCAATGCCCTAAATGCGAACACTCGTTTGTCCTGCAGGTCGCAGCCATCGGCGTCGTTGATGATATCCCGGCACCAACCACCCCAGACCCGTTCGACTTTCTAGCTAACCCCAAGCCAAAGTCGAATTTCCCCGATTTTCTGCAACCCGCCCCAACCCACAACTCGCCAACTCCTTCCGGCCCTGCGTCCCCTTCTTTCATCCCGGGTAGCGCTCCATTTGTCGAAATCGCGGGCGAACCAGTTGCTCAGGCGTCGATCGCCCAGACTCAAAAGAAAAAGTTACGCCAAGGTCGCTGGTCGACCATCGCCGCCCTAGCCCTCTTCCTTGGCTTCACCGCCGGAGTCGGAGCCTACCTCTACAACTATCAGCAACAGCAAAACACCATCGCGGCCCAGTCCATACCAGCCGTTGCCAGCCCCAAAGAGATCGCTCCCTCCGACGCAATCTCGGCTGAGTACAAGCACGCCTTCGCCAGCCCGACAACCGGCCAACCACTCAGCATGAAGTACTTGCCCGCCGGGGGCCGCATTCTCGTAGCGATTCGCCCTGCCGAACTGTGGAAGGCCGAGTCCCTGGGTGAAGAGGTTCGCTATTGCCTGGGTCCTCTGGGAGAACATCTGGCCACACAGGTCAAAGCCCTCACCATGCGCGACCCCACCCAAATCGAAGAAATCCTCATCTCGCTGATTCCAGGCGAACGCGGCCAATTCCCTGAACTGGCCTGTGTTTACCGACTGGTAACCCCCGCACGACGCACCGACCTCTACGACGAGTTTTCGGTCACCTTAAGCAAAGAATATGGCGAAGGCCTATACGTCAACCAAAAACTGGGAAGGGTTTACGCGATTGGCGACGACCTCCGCACGATTGCATACTGCCCAGTCTCAATGGCAAGCGAACTGGTCAGCTCAATCACTCAGCCCCTGCCAGTCGTCAGTAACCTCGAATCGCTTTTAAAGCAAACCGACCAAAGCCGTCACTTCACCCTCCTGGTCGATAAATCGGTACTGGAAATTGATGGCGAGACCCTTGTCCCATCCACCGTTTTTCCCTGGGTCATGGGCTTACTCGATTGGGTTGGCGAAGGGATCGAGTCGGCCCTTTGGAGCCTGCACCTTGCTGACGACCGCGTCTATTCCGAAGTCCTGCTTCGCACCCGAGCCGGCGCACCGACTCAGCGAATTGAAGACTTGCTGCGAGAGCGACTCACAAAAACACCCCTAAACACATTGGAAACCCTGCGGCAAATGACGCCCCAGCATCAAGGCCGCCGACAGCTCATTGGCCGCTTACCAGCCATGCTGGAAGGGGTACGACTCGCGTCCCAACTCTGCAGCTCCGATCGCGCCGTCCGCATCCTGACCGCGCTCCCTGAACGAGCAGCACCAAACCTCGCGATTGCATCAGTCCTCGCCTGGGACGAATCAACTCGAACCCGGTTTGAATCGGCGAAGCCGGGCGACATGGCAACAGCCGCCAATGGCCCAACAAGCGGAAGCCTCCTCGAGAAACTCCAGACGAAGCTCGATGTCGACTTCCGTCGCACACCTCTGCAGGAAGCCATCCAGTTTGTCGCTGATGAATCAAAGGCCAAGTTCGATATCGACGGCGACGCCCTCAAGTTCTCGGGCCTCACCAAGAACATGCCCGTGCAATACGCCAAAGAGCAAATCACCGCCGCCGAAGCACTCGCCGCCATCTTCAAGATCGATAGCAAGCTGTGCGTCGTCGCCGTTGAGAAAAAACAGATGTTCCTCGTCACCACCACTGTCTCGGCCGAGCAAAAAAACCTGAAGCCGGTCGAGTTACCAAAACCCGTTAACTGAACCCACTGCCAGGTCTCAGTCAGATGGAATCTTGTTTTGAAGCCTATGAGAAAACCGGTTGTGCTTGTTCGAGAACCCCGTTTTCTCGGGCGTTCAATCCATGCATCAGAGGTTATTGGAAAGTTCTTAGTGTGCCACTGGCTCTGCCAGTGCTCCGCGAACTGAGAGTCCAGAAAAGGATGCGATGACAGAACCGATGGTACCCAACCCAAATTCTTGGTCGCGACGATGCTCAAGTCCCACAGTTGATCGAGCTAACAGTTTTCCGAGCCCACGACGCAAGTCGTGGGGTTCTTCCCACCGCAACCACAACCTACTCCCGAACACCTCCCATACGTTTTGCCAACCAACTCAGTTCAACCAAAGCAAATT